>JBCDCZ010000064.1:0-17886 GCA_039180865.1 Pseudomonadota bacterium
AATCTGGGTGAGTGGCGCAACGCTCAGGTTCGATTCCGGTACGCTCACGGTGCGCGGCATTCCGTGTGTAATGGGCGGTAAGCTTGATATCGCTTCAGCCGCTGCCGCCTCGGTTGACCGCACGCAGGCGGATCAGGGAGCTGAACCGAGAATGGAACACCTTGGTTCCGATGCTGAAGGCCGCAGCACGACGTCTGCCAACTGAGGACGTGCCAAAGAAGTATCGGACGGGCACGGTAAGGCAGAAGGAGGTTGCCGCCGGCATGATTGAGTTTGTGTCGGCGGCTTTTGACCTTACATTCCTGACAGGGCGTTTCAGAACGCTCTTGTGACAGAATGCTAAGCTAGGGAGGTCGGTGCTGTGAAACTCTTAGCCGTTCTTCTGATCGGGATTTTCGCCGGTGCGAGTCCGTCGGTGGCAGCGTGCTTCACGACCCAATCCACCTCAGCCGGGGTCCGGAACGTGAGTGCAACAAGTGGAAATGTGCAGGGCCAGATCATTGTCCGCTTCGAAGAGACGGTGTCGCCTCAAGAGGCGGAGCGGATCATTGCGCGGGTCGGTGGCCGCACCATCGACCGGGTGTTGGGCGGCTCGACCTATATCGTTGAACTCTTAAGCCCCAGCGCGCAGAGCGATGTCATCAGAGCTTTGTCCGGTTCCAAGGGTGTTGTTTTCGCCGAACCCAGCCAGGCTGTCTCGATCCCGGAGGATCCGGATCGAAAAGGTCAGGGTCAGGATTTGGAAGTGCTCCCGCTGCCGAAGGTTGAGTGAGCGGATCCGTTTCAGCCACGGATCTCCCGGCATCAACCGGTGAGGCTGACCACCCAGGCTCTCCTAAGTGTAAAGCATGACCAAAACCTGCCGGATTTGGTCTGGCGCTTGAGGTATCCCCCTGTGCACCCCGCTTTGATCGCTGATGATCAGAGTTCCGGCGGGCGCCATGACAGGCAATAGGCTGTCATGATCGACGAAGGGGGCTTCTGTCCGCGCAGCCGCCATTTTAGAGAGTGTTTGGTTGGTCTTCCGCCACACATTGTCTTTGTGACTGCGTCGCACGAAACAGTAAGGTCCGTGGTCGAGCGAGGTGACGTCGGTCAGATAGACAAACCCTTTCAGGGTTTTCTTGAAGCTGTCGACGTGGAGCCCCCTGGTCTTGGAGATTCCCGAATTCATATAGGCGTTGAGATTGCTCGCTTCGAGCGTTTGCCCGTTCTCGGACAAGAGTTGCAGGATATCGGATCGTTCGAAAGGAGCCCGCAATTCTGACCGTTTGTCTCCGGATAGTCTGTCGATGTTGAAGACGTCTACCATTCCCTCGTCCGCGCCGCGTCGCACATTCACGACAGCTTTCTCATGGCTGCGAAGAGCTGCGTAGGTTTTGAGTGGATAATCGGCTGATTGGACGAGGACGTCATCGTCTTCGTAATTTGTCTCCTGCGTTGCTTTACCGAGTGCTGCGGAGACGTGGTGAATGGTGTCGTTGGCAAGGCTCAGCGTGTCTTCAGACAGAAAATGGGGAATAGCGACAATTCCCTCTTCGTCTAGAATTCTTGATGCCGCTTCCACATCGAACCCCGGCGAAGGATTGTCGATCGTAACTTCTGTCAGCTTCTTCTGAAAAAAATCCGTGCCCTGGGAGCGCATATACTCAAGTGCCGGTCTGTTCAATTCGATGAGATCAGCTTCTTCGAGTTTCGGAAGGTCTGAAACAACGGGCCGTACGGGAGGTGCGGGAGGTGCGGCCGGCGGAACGTCCGGTTTGGCCCTGAATTTTCCGAATATCATCTTGCTCTCTGTGCTTTAATTTTCGCGTATGGGGGTGTTTTCGAGGCAGAGTGAGGATTTCAGCCCTTGAGCGCCAGCTATCGATTAAAACAATTCATATCACACATAATTCGCCAGTTTCCAATCCTAATTGGATGCCCTTCGACGCGCTCGATATTTGGATAATTGCGATGGCGTCTGTCTGGTCCGGCGCAGGAGAATGGTGTGGATCTCAGGGTCAAGCGCGCAGCCGTGTACTGCAGCCGCTGGCGGAGATCGATTGAGCTGATTGAGGTCGGTCGCAGATCCTGCTCAACAGGATTGCGATGGAGCCGCTAGCCATCTGCGTTTGTAACGGGCGTGCCGATACGGCGGAAAAAGTCCGCCGGTTCTTCATCAATTCTGATCTTATAGCGGTCTTCCAATTTGTGGTGACGGATTACCTGGCTGCTGACGCAATGGTCCAGAGCTTCATCGGTCCAAAGCAGATATCCCTCAATGTCTTCGACAAGCCCGGCAGCAACGAAACGGTCTGCGAGATTATCCCGGATCGTGACCCTCCAGCCTGAATATGGGTCTGCCCAGTTTAGTTGAAGGTCGAGGGCAAAAAAAGCAGCTACGGCAACACCTTATAGCTGCAGATTGACATCGGTTTTTTCCACGAGCGCAGGAACATCTGATGCATCGATCTTCATCTGTTGATAAAGATCGCAGTCATCATCAGGCATGGAGGTTTCGGTGATGTCCCAAAGGCGCAGGCAGCTACAGCCTGTCCCCCATGCACTGACAAAGTCATGAGTCATGAGGGCATGCTTCATAGCCTGCTCCTGAACGACATCTGAGTATCACCGTTTGAGTTCTTCCCGGGCTGCATCCGATCCAGCTTCCTGGCGATCGAAAACTTCATCGGTAAAGACATGACACATTCGAAGTGCGATGTAGGTCAGAAGCTCGGCGGCCAAATCGCTCTGCTGTTTCGTGGCTTTCTTTGTTCGCAGATGGCTTTCCGCATTAAAGAACGGCCACCACGTTGGTCTTTCGGTTTTGTGTATCTTTGAGTGGTACATAATCTTAGAAAATTCAGTGTTTCTAGCGGGCTCTACGCGAAAGCAGGGAGTCGTTGGTTGATCGGCGCTGCCAGTAATATTCAGAGCCGCCTTCAATCCTGCGAACCTCAAATCCAATCCGTTCGAGAACTTTCATCAGTTTCGGATTTGGTTGCGCGCAATTCCTCGCAAGGACCGACCACTCGATTGCAGTGAAGAAACGCATCAATGCAGCTTTTTCGATCGTATCGATGAGTATGGGGAGAACGCCTTCACCGCCCTGTTCCACAACGGCAATTTCAACATGAAGCACATTTTCGGATATTGAAAATTCCGCAAGGATTTCTGCTGCGCCCACCGAGAAAACAATCGGTCTGCCCGCAGCAGCAAAACCTTCAAGATCGTCAAGTAATATGAGGTCTTTGGGGGCTAACCCTTCAATCAAGATCGCTGGTTTTGTCATAATCTTCTCAAGTAAGACATTATGGGTTTACAAAGCAATTGCGCACTCCGCGGTCGGCGAGAGATGCACTCAATACAAGCAGGAGCCCGGTAGTGGGACATCGATGCAATTTGATCATTGTCGAAAACGGAACGTTTGAGCTTTTTTATGATCATTGGGCGGCAAAAGATCTGGACAAAGAGCTTTTCTGGGGTCCGGAGTTCGCCCGCGCGTTTATTGAGGAGCGGGATGCAAGACCTGGTTATTGGGTCGATGACGGATGGAGCGAGGGCGGTTGTGTTCTCGATTTTGATAGCCGCCATTTGCTCTGGTACGGGGGTCAGGACGTCTGTTGGGAAGCGAACCTGAACCTCGTCCATGCTGAGCTCATGGCCCGGCAATGGCCGGATTGGCACGTTGAATGGGCCCAAAACGGCGTGTTTGATTTCGTAGACAAGTTAGGGGTTCCTCGGGAAACCGTTGCCGGTGGACGAGACTTGGATGTTCGAGAGCTGAGCCAGCCGATGTTCTTCGAGGGTGAAGCTGGTGGTTACTCGTCAGCAGAGGCTATCGTTTCATACCGGTCGGATAATCAATCACGAGTCGCGATTTTGGCGGGTGAATCCTTGAGCTGTGCGAGCGATGGGTTGACGGAGGCAAGTCTGATGAAGCTGGTTGACGATTTCGATTTGAAGACCTTTCAAGAACACATTCCACCGGCTGAACGATGGGACTGTATAGGATGGGGAATACACTTTGATTTCGACGATCAGGATATCAAGACCTGGTATCCGAGGCCCGAAGAGGAATTACCTGATCGGCTGAAAGAAAAATGGCCGTCATTTGAGGTCACGCATTGCGGCCCCGACTATCTCTGGCACAAGGATATGTTTCCAATGTTGGAGTGGGCGGAACCAGATCACGAAGCAACAAAGCGGGTTCTCACAATGATACGCGGCAGTTTGGAAGCCGACACCCGCAATCCCGCGTTTTCAATTGTGGAAGCTCTACAAGAACACAAGCCGGACACAAAGATAGAGTTGAGCGCGGAGGTCCTGCATCACCGGGAGCGAGATACGAGCTTGACTGGTCGGAAATACGAAATACTCAAACAGCTCGAAGCGTCTTTATATCACTGAGATTGGTAGCACCTAACCCTCAATGTCCATCGCGATCGAATTCTGCGAATGCGTCATCGTATCGTGCGAGGAGCACGTCTTCATCGACGCCCATCCAGTCATCGCCGCGTCCATGCACCATTCCGCCAAGGCCATCGCTGGCGCGAACGAGTAAGATTGCACCGCCTCCGAAAAAGAGGTTCCGTATTTCTTTGTGCTTATAGGGGCAGATGTAATAACCTCGCCACTCAGACACCTCTTCGGCTGCGACTGCTGCGTTTCCATTTCCATTCTCGTCTAGGATGCGGTTGGCAAGCTCGGTCGCTTCATCAGCGGTAATTGGCCTTTCGGTCTTATCGAAGTAGGTCGGGTGAATTAGTTTCTTCGGCATTGTCAATTGGCTTTCGATAAATGACGAAGCTATCTACCACGCTCTTTCTGACCTGAAAGCAACAAAAGCGAATCTCTTCGGGCCGCGCCCAATTACTCCCGCCTGTCGCCACGAGCGTAACGTCTCGCTATAAACCTTCGAGCGCGCTCCCGATTCCTCTAAAGCCCTCGAAGGACCTCACGTGACGACATCGCAAGGCATCCTCTTTGCCATTCTCGGGCTCACGCTGATTGCCTTCATCTGGGGCAGGTTTCGCCATGATGTGGTGGCAATCGGCGCCTTGATAGCGGTGATCGTTGCGGGCCTTGTCCCGGCTGATCTGGCGTTTTCAGGTTTCGGACACCCCGCGGTTGTTACCGTCGCCTGTGTCCTCATTCTAAGCCAGAGCCTGCACCATACCGGCGCAATTGATGTGCTCGCCAGAAACGTCCTTCCGGCAACCTCAAACCGGTTTCTCGCCATGCTCTCCCTGATGGCGGTCGGCGGGCTGATGTCCGGTTTCATGAACAATGTCGGCGCGATGGCGCTCCTCCTTCCGATTGCTGTCCAGCTTTCCGAGCGGCTTCATTTGACGCCCGGACAGGTGCTGATGCCCTTGGCGTTCAGCACAATCCTCGGCGGTATGACGACCTTGATCGGAACACCGCCGAACCTGATCGTTGCGGGCTTCAGACAGGAAGCGGGGATGCCGGCCTTCGGTTTTTTCGATTTCACACCGGTCGGGCTCGCCGTTGCGCTCGCCGGTATTGCCTTTGTGGCGCTCATCGGCTGGCGGCTTGTTCCGGCCCGCCGCTCGCCCACGGAAGATGATTTTGAGACCGGCGCCTATTTTACTGAAGTCCGGGTTCCGGAGGATAGCCCGGTCGTCGGCATGACGATCCGTGGTTTTGAGCGCGAGGCGGGCGATGAGGAGACCCAGGTTGTTGGGCTTGTCCGAAACAATGTGCGTCTGCGCGTTCCCCATGGCGGGCGGAAGATTGACGCCAATGACGTGCTCATCCTCGAAGCGGAAGTTGGCAAGCTGAGCGGCACGCTCGGGAAGTTCCGTTTAAGCCTTGAAGCGGAAATGAAAGCGAAAGAGGACGCGGAAGAGGAAGAGCGCGATGACCTCATGAAAGAGGTTTCATCGGACAACGAGGACACGATCCGCGACGATGGCGAGGTTCTTCTGCGCGAGATGGTCGTTCTGCCGAATTCAATCCTGATTGGCCGATCGGCTGCAAGCATGCAGATCCGCACGCGCTACAACATCAACGTTCTTGCCTTTTCAAGGGAGGGGAAGGAACTTCATACGCGCTTGCGCTCAACCCGCCTTGCGACCGGCGATGTTCTGCTTTTGCAGGGATCGGTTGAAGCGCTGCAACGTTTTGCAAGCGAGACCGGATCCGCGCCCTTGTCGGAGCGCGATCTCAGACTTCCCGCTGCACGGCACGCCATCATGGCAGGTGGTATTCTGGTCGCTGCCGTTCTTCTGGCCACCTTCGGCATTCTTCCGGCTCCGGCAGCCTTTATGCTGGGTTCGCTTGCCGCGATCCTTACGGGTGCTATCCCGCTCCGCCAGGTCTATACCTCCATCGACTGGCCGGTGATCGTCCTTTTGGCTGCTTTGATTCCCGTTGCGGGCGCGATGCAATCGACGGGGGCTGCCGAACTCCTGGCAGGCGTCCTTGTGAGTGATGTCGCGGGAGGAAACGCAATCGCGGCCCTGGTGGTGGTTCTGGTGACGACGATGTTCTTGTCAGATGTCATGAACAATGCGGCAACGGCGGCGGTGATGTGCCCGATTGCAATCGGGATCGCGGCGGCTTTGGACGCCAATCCTGATGCCTTCCTGATGGCAGTCGCGATCGGCGCATCCTGCGCGTTCCTCACCCCGATCGGGCACCAGAACAATACGCTCATCTTAGGGGCTGGAGGCTTTCGGTTCAGCGATTATTGGCCGCTTGGCCTGCCTTTGGAGGTGGTCGTAGTCGCGGTGAGTGTGCCGCTCCTCCTGATCGTCTGGCCGCTTTGAGGGGCACTCCTAAGGCCAAAATGATCACCCCTGGAAAACTTCCAAATCGCTTTTTGGACGTTAGGTTTTGTTGATCGAGTTTCCGCCATCGACGATCATGGCGCTCCCCGACATGAATGAAGATTGATCCGACACAAGAAACAACGCCGCGCATGCAATTTCTTCCGGTTCCGCCATTCTCTTTAAAGCGTGCAGCCCGCTGATCCACTCATGAGCCTGCGGATCATCTCCTGCCATTTCGGTTCTGGTTCCTCCGGGCAAGACTGAATTGACCCGGATGTTATCGGCCCCGTGCTCGACGGCAAGTACCTGGACCATGCCGATCAGACCAGCTTTCGATGCGGCATAAGCGGCCATGCCCGGGAGCCCAATCGTGTGGCCAACGAAGCTTGAAGTAAAAACGAGAGATCCGCCGCCGTTCTTTTTCAAAGCCGGAATCTGCTGCTTTGCCGCGTAAAATCCGCTTGTAAGATTGGTTTGAATCACCGTCTGCCAGTTGTCGTCCGGCATATCCGGTACTGACCCCATCTCGCCGATGATCCCCGCATTGTTGAAGGCAGCATCAAGTCCTCCGAAGCGGTCTTCCGCGAGCGCGACAAGCGATGAGGCGTAAGATTCGTCTCCAACATCGCCAGCGAGGAACACCGCAGCGCCCATTGATTGGTTGATGTCATCGGCAATGTCCTTAAGCCGGTCCTTTCGCCGAGCGCCAAGAACCAGATTGGCCCCTTCGGCTGCAAATAGCTTTGCTGCCGCAGCGCCGATCCCGCTGCTCGCACCGGTTACGATGATTGTTTTTCCTTTAAGCACCATGCCAGCCTCAATCTTGAGTTTTTAGACGGAGGTTTTGAGATGCTGGAAGGCTTGAGACCACCCGTTTCTTGGCAAGGAACATGCTTCATCATCTGCTGCCGGTCCAATTGTGTGGTGCCTGGAGAGATGGTCCTTGTGGCGATCAGCCTTTGTGATCTTGCAATTATTCAGCGGCTTTATGGAAACAGCCCATACACCCGCCGGTTTCGATGTCTGAACAATTCTAGGATTTGCCGTCAGCTTAAAAAACGCGCTTTAAAAATTCGATTTCTTTATTCCAGGTTGTAGGCGCATAGAGCGCCTGGTGCCCTTCATTTGGTAACGTTTCAAAGATGGCTTGCGAAGCGGCAGCCTCATAAAGGCCTTTTCCGAATTTATAGGGGACCACCCTGTCATCACTGCCGTGAAGAATGAAGAGGGGCGCTTGAACAGTACCAATGTAATCAACGCTTCGGAACTGATCCTTCATCAACAAGCTGACCGGTATCCAGGGGAAGCGGTCCGCCGCGATGTCTACCGTTGCCGTAAAGGGTGCACCGAGAACCAGTGCGCCGACCGGGTTGTCGGCGGCGATCCTGACGGCGAGACCGGTGCCGAGCGATTCACCGACCACAGCGATATCTTTTGCCGGGTTCCCTTGCGTAATGAGCCACTCAAACGCTGTGCGGGCGTCGATCAGAAGCCCGCCTTCACTGGGAGCGCCGGTACTTCCGCCATAGCCGCGCCACGACAGGAAGGCGACGCCGAAACCAGCACTGCGATAAGCGGCGAAGCGGTCCGCGCGATGGGCCATTTCTCCGCCATTCCCATGGAAAAAGAGGATGGTTGGTTGGTTATCGGCGGCCGGGGCATGCCATAAAACGAGGCGCTCTCCATCGGAGGTTGTCAATCGCTCCACCGAAACGTCTGAAAGACCCACGCTGGACGGGGAGGGGTTTGCGTGCGTCGGAAAATACATCATCTGACGTTGCAGGACGTAAAGCCCCAGCGTTGTCGTTAGATAGACGACGACGCACACGATGGCTAAGGATCTCACGATTTTAAAGGTCAAGGTTTTAAGATCCGGGAATGGTGAGCTGACACTTATCTAGGAGCGGAACCGTCCGCTCGCTACCGGCAAGTGCTGTCGGCGAACCGCCGGTGACACCCTTCAATACGACGTCATGGCAAAGAGCAGAACACCGGAAGCAAGAATGCAGGCTGCGGTTCTGATGCTGTTATAGAGGGTCCAGACTGACAGATAGCGATCCTCCCAATATGTGAGACCTTCCTCGGTTTCCGAACGCAATGCTTCCAATCGATTGTTCATCGGGACATTGCCAAACATCGTGACGGCGAAGGCGCCGAGAAGATAAATCAGCGCCGCTCCGATGAACAAATGGGGCTTGGGCAAGATGATAGATGCGGAGACGGCAAGCATGATCGAGACGGGAACCATTGCCAGAAAAAGTGGTATGAAGACATAGCGAAAAACCTCGCGGTTGATCGACAGCATCGCCTCCATTCCGGTCCGTCCCCCGGTCTTTTTTAAAGAGCGCATGAGAAAGTCGGAAAAGGCGAGGAAAACGCCTCCAAGCACGGCAAACGCCAGGATGGAAAACTGCGTCAGAAGGGTGAGCCAGATCGGCATGGGCGAACTCCTTTGGATGTGCTTGCTGGTTTTGCCGGGTCAGCTGAAGTCAGGATTGGTCTGTCCACGCACCATTTCGGGCGGCGTTCGCCGCGAACGCCTTGAAATCGCGCGGCGCGCGGCCCAATGCCCGTTGCACCCCGTCGCCAAGATGGGCGTTCCGGCCATCGAGGGTTTCGCGGGCAATGCCGGTAAAGACGTCCGCAATGAACGCGCCGCCCACCTCAACAAGCCCGGCGTGAAAGTCTTCAAAGGTAATCGGGACATGCTGGACTTGGTGGCCGCTGGCGTTTGCGAGTTCCTCAGCCATTTCGGAAAATGTCATCAGACGAGGGCCGGTCACTTCATAGAGTTCGCCTCTGTGGCCATCCTCTGTAAGGGCCGCGACAGCGACATCCGCGATATCGTCGACATCGATGATGGGTTCTTTGACGTCGCCGCCGGGCATCGCAACCGTGCCGTTCACCACAGGATCGCGCAGATAGCCTTCGCTGAAATTCTGGGCAAACCAGGCTGCACGAATGAGCGTGAAGTCGATCCCGGAGTTCCGCACGACCTCTTCGCCGAGGAGGGCATGATGTTCGCCCCGGCCGGAAAGAAGAACGACATGCTTGGCACCGGTTTCTTTCGCGACCTTGCAGAATGCTTCTACCTTTTCGACCGCACCTGGAAACGCCAGATCCGGGAAATAGGAGACATAGACGGACCGGACGCCTTCAAGGGCTTTCTTCCAGCCCGCTTCGTTGTCCCAGTCGAAGGGAATGGCGGCGCTGCGTGATCCGTGCCTTACCGAGTATCCCTTGGCTTCAAGAAGGGTTGCTATCCGCGAACCGGTCTTTCCGGTTGCGCCGATGACGAGAATGGGTGGGTTTTGCATGGGATGGCTCCTTTTCCAAATGTTGGAGCCATGATGACCGGGTGCCGAGTTTTTGGATTGACCGGTTCTGCCAGAGTTTTGACCGAACCTGACACGGATCGTCAAGCCTGCACGCCCCTGAACGAAGCTGGTGTGCGGTCATGCCATCGTTTGAAAGCCCGATTGAGGGCGCTTTGTTCCGAAAAGCCGGTTAGAAAGGCGATTTCGGCGATCGAATAATCGCTGTTGACGAGAAAGCTCTCGGCCATTTGCTTTCGAACCTCGTCCAGGAGTTTCTGAAAACTCAGACCTTCTGCGTCGAGGCGTCTTTGCAGAGTGCGTTCACTGAGGCCGAGCCTTTTGGCGATCATCTGCGCCTTCGGGACACCGTCAGACAGGGACGCTGCAATTGTCGCGCGGACCTGTTCGCCGATGGTTTCTTCCCGTTGAACCTGTTCCAACTCATCATCGAGATGACTGGTAAAAAAGGCTGAAAGCGCTGCGTCGCCTTTCTGGTTTTCGGTTGCCAAAGCCTCGGCAGAGAGAACCAGGGCATCCAGATCCGCCTCCCAGACGCAAGGGCAGCCGAAATAAAGTTCGTGTGCCGCCACCGTTTCCGGGGCCGGGTGTTTGAATAGGACCTTTAAGGGTGAGAAGGGGACCGGTGAAATCTCGCGAATGATGGAGACCACACTTGCGAGCGAATTCTCGTTCGAAAGGCGCAAGCCGAGGCGGCGCTCTCCTGCACGGTTGAGGACAAAGATCGCTTTGTCGTCGTCCTGTCGAAGTTCATAATCGGTCACGCTTGTTAAAAGGCGCCAATAGCGTTCGGCACGGGCGATCGATCCGCGCAGTGTCGGGGCGGTTTTCCATGCAAGGCCGAACGCGCCGTAATCATCGCATCGCATGCTGCCGCCGACACGAAGCGGCAGACCTGTCGCATCGTCTATAGTGCGCGCGATCCGCTCCAGCATGCCGTAATAGGCGTGATCGGACACCATGGCACGGACATCCATGTCGGCGTCCGGGTCAATGCCGACTGACTTCAAGAGTGAAGAGGCATCGACCTCTTCACGGACCGCATTGACGACTTTGCGGACAAAAACTGATGTTACGGCTCCCATGGATTGAGATTAGTACGGTACAGCAGGCGAATTGTGAATTGTGGAGATGCTGGCTTGAGCGTGTCGCGTCTTCCCCATGTCTGCCGGTTTGAAAGCAGAATGGATGGCTTCTTTGCCCGATGCAGAAAAAGCCCCGTCGCGGAACCTGGGCAGAGAGGCAATACGGACGTGAAGTGCTTCGCTCTTTTGTGCACCCACACTTCGAAATCGAATTTTTACGTTTTGCGCCAAATATCCATGCATGCAAAACGACAAACCGCACATCCTGTTTGTAGATGATGAAATCAAGGTGCTGACGTCCCTGAAACGCTCCTTGCATTTCAAGAGCAATGAATGGGACATGGAATTCACTACGGATATCGATGAAGCTCTCGCCATCGCTTCATCCAATAGTCCTGATGTGGTTGTAAGCGATCTTAGAATGCCGGAGATGTCGGGGATCGAGATGATCCTGAAAATGCGTGGTCTTAAGACCCGCCAACCAACATTTATACTCCTGACCGGAAATGGTGACATGGCTTCCGCGATCGACGCGATCAATGAAGCGCAGGTGTTTCGTTTCCTGACCAAGCCATGTCCGGCGGACGAGTTGGTTTCCATGATCGAAGACGCGATTGATGATGCCCGGTCCCGCGTCGAGGCTGACGCATCAGGCGGTGCCGACATTGCCGAAGCTGCTTTGGCCTTGCTGTCTCCGGCCATCGTAATCACGGATGATAGCGGTAGGGTCAGTTACATGAATCAAAGCGCCACCGAAATTTTGTCTGAGCGCGATGGTCTGTTCCTGGATAACGGCGGTATCATAAGGGCTTTGAAACCTGAGGTTTCGAAGGGAATTCACGATGCCATTGTGATCGCGAGCGGTGGTGACATGGAACCTGCAAAGTTCTTCAGGATCCCACGACCAACAGAGCTAAAAGATCTAACGCTGGTTATTTTGCCGGGCGCAGACGGGCGCGCCGTCCTGTTCCTCACTGATCCGCAACGTTCAACCGTTATCTCACCGGAGAGCCTATCGTCACTGTTTGATTTGACAAGAGCGGAAGCATCGATTGCCTATACGCTATCAAATGGCGGCACGATCGAGGATGCCGCAAAAACCAGCGGCATCACAGTTTCAAGTGCTCGCACCTACCTCAAGCGGGTTTTCTATAAAACCGGCGTTGGTAGGCAATCGGATTTGGTGCAGTTGATTCTGACGACGCCTGCACCCCTAATCCGATCCTCGATCGATGAGAGGGTCGCCTAGAGCGCCGCTTATTGGGAGGTTGCTCTTGGGATCTTCAGCAGTAACCGCGCCGTCTGCCCATCTCCCTCAAAGAGTTCCAATGTTCCTTCATGAAGTTCAGCAACTGCGCGTGCAAGCGACAGGCGCAGTCCCGCCCCACGATTGCGATAGAAGGGCGTCTCGGTAATTATATTGCCGCCGAAATAATCGATGTGCCCGGTATCAATTGCAGGCCCCTTGTCAGTCAGTGCGAAACAGAGCGTTGCATCATCATCAGCATCGTATCTGATCTTCAGGGTTGGGCCGTCGCGTCCGTTGTCGAATTGCAGGGCATCTTCCAGCAATGAGCGAATAGCAATTTCGAAGAGGTCGCCATCGATCCGCATATCGGGCATTTCAGTTTCATACTTGACGAAAAAACGCATTGATTCATTCTTGTCTGTGAGAGCCTTTCGAACATTTCTCACAACTAACTTTACGCATGTCTTTTGACGCGTCGCTTTTTTCCGTTTCGATTCGATCTCACTCAGGGTCGCCGCAGCCTCGCTCATGGCTATCAGGTCATATCCGTTCTTTCGAACGTGAGCCGCATAGGCATGGAGTTCTGCGGGGGCGTTTTTTTCGCAGTTCATAAAGTCTGCGAAACCCATTAGGCATCTCAGCGGATCCTTAATGTCATTGTTGAAGTGTGACCAAAGATCCCTATCAAATTTCCAGGACCTGTTTCGGCTATGAAACTCCGTGATCGCGCTTTCCAGCACCATGCGCAGAGCATCAATCTCAAGCGGTTTTTGAAGCAGTCGGTAAACGGCGGCATCGTTGATTGCTTCAATACTTGAACACATGCTGGGCTGCCCCGTGAGCAAGATGCGCAAGGTTTCAGGATACCGGCGCTTTACGTGGCTCAGGAATTCGATCCCGTTCATCTCGGGCATGTTGAGGTCGCTAATGATGACGGGATAAGGACCGTTCTGGGCAATAAGCTCAAAAGCCTGTTTGGCGCTGACGGCCACATCTATTTTGTAGTCATGGCGGAGGACACGTTTAATCCCGAGAACAATTGGGACTTCATCATCGATTATCAAAATTCTGGCTTTAGTATTATCATTATAGTGAAAAGTCTCATTCATCGCAGAGTTATTCATCGTCGATCTCCTTTTTATTGAAGATCTCATGTCATCGTGATCATCAATATCCCCAAATTGGGATAGCTGGTATTTTCAAGCAGTATATTCTCGCACCCATAAAAAATTGAGGTGCAAGATGGGTGCTAATATTCTGTTTACTGATGATGATGAAAAGATAATCAACGCTTTTCGGAGGGTTACACGTCCACGTCGCAATGAACATGCTTTTTTATTTGCTAATAGCGGGAAGGAGGCAATGGATATTATCTCCGGCGAACCAATTGATTTCATTGTGACGGATATGAGGATGCCTGGTATTGATGGGGCAGACCTGCTCGAATGGGTTTCCGACAAGCATACCGGGATTATCCGGTTCATTCTTTCAGGAGAGGCTCAGGCAGACCAGACGTGCAGGATTGTTGGCAAGAGCCATCGTTTCTTTGCAAAACCCTGCTCTCCCGAAGAGATCATCAGCGCGATCATGGAAATCCATGAGCTTCGTTCAACAAATGGCACCATGCCGAAAGGCATCTCTTGCTCATGCTGGGATATATTCACGAGCCCGCCTGACGTGTTTCACGCGCTTGGCGACCAGCTGGGTCAAGACAATGCGGATCTTGAGCGGTTGACAGAGACTGTTTCCCGGGATCCGAGCCTGTCCATACGCCTCCTGCAAGTTGCAAATTCAGCCTATTTCGGGAGGGCAATAGAAACATGCAGCATCAGAAGGGCGATTTCATCAATCGGCATCGAGACGCTGAGGGCGCTCTGTCAGCAAGGGCGCATCGGACAGGGCGTGCAGGGCGAGGCGGATCGCATGTACCCGCAAGCGCCACCAACGCCGGTACGAGTAAGCGAACCAAGTCGACAGCAATTCCTGGGCATTAATCCGGATCCGGATGTCTCGAAAACCGCCATCGATTTGATAAGGCTCTCGATGTCATCCGGTATTTTGGATGAACAAGCAATGTCCTCAGCGACATATCTGGCGGTCATTCTCGGCCTGCCGCCGCAAGTTGTTGGAATGCTTGCGTCCTTGAAAACATCGTTGGTCCACATGAACGGGGCCGCAGTTCTGGAACCCGTCGCCTAACTGGCGTCAGGCAGAGGAGGAAAAAATGACTGAAAAACCACATATTCTCATCGTTGATGATGACGAGCGTTTGCTGAATGCAGCAAAACGAACGCTGCGCAAGAATTTCGTGCTGGAAGTGGCATGCGGTGCTCGTGAGGCACTGGACGTACTTGAGGCGGATGACTCATTTGCCGTCGTCGTGAGTGATCAAAACATGCCGGATATGAAGGGTATCTGTTTTCTAAGTGAGATTGAGAAAAGATGGCCGTCCGTTGTGCGGATTATGCTGACCGGAAACAGCGATCAGGACACGGCCATTGCCGCTATCAACGAAGGTAAGATCTTTCGTTTCCTGACTAAACCTTGCGATCAGGAAACCCTTTCTTCCGCAATCCTGGAAGCGGTGGGTCATCACAAGATGCTGGTCGCCGAGAAACAGCTTATTCAACAGACCCTTGCCGGCTCAATAAAAGCCCTCACTGACATGCTTGCGTTGTCGAAGCCGGATGTTTTCCAACGCGCATCTGATATTCGGCGCTGGGCGGCGAAGGTGGCTGATGAACTGAATTATTCAAAGACCTGGGAACTCGACCTTGCGGCAATGTTCAGTCTTCTTGGCTACATAACCTTGCCTGATCATCTCATTCGCAAACATATGTATGGCGTGGAACTCGAGGAAAATGACGCCAGACGTGTGCTTGAAGCCCCCGGTACAGCGTTCAACTTTCTGAAGAATATTCCGAAAATCGAAGGCGTTGCGGAGATCGTCTACTATAGCCGGAAAGGCTATGACAGCACCGGTTTTCCCTATGAAGACCGATGGGGAGACGACCTGCCGCTTGGCGCACGGATAATCTATTCGCTTCTTACGCTTTCCGACATGACAGCACCCGATCATCCAACCTTCGAGGTTGCGATGCGGCGCCTCAGAAAACACGAAAGTCGTCACGACCGGGACATTCTGAAAATCATGGAAAGAGTGCTGGATGACGATGAAGCATTTCAGCAAGCGACACATGCCGTGGCCTAGAGCAAAAAATCTCTAAGGCCGGACGATTATGCCCCACAACACGGTTCTGATCCTGGTTTTTCGGAAGGGTCCCCAAATGGGGATCGTCTTTACCAGGATTTCAGCAAATGATGGTTTCATAGGAGAAAGGGTGATCCGATGAAAAACAATGTGCCAGCCAGATCATTACTGCAAAGAATACGGCGCATCGCGCTGGCTGCATTTGCGGTGTGTTGCATACCAGGACCGGCATTCGCCGCGGGCGAGCAGCTTGTTTTCGGCGTAGTACCTCAACAATCGGCAACACGGCTGGCTGAGTTCTGGGGGCCGCTGATGAAGCACTTGAGCAAGGTCACCGGTTATCAGATCAAGTTCGCGACGGCCAAGGACATTCCAACTTTCGAGGCTTGTCTTGCGCGCAACGCCTACGACATAGCTTACATGAATCCCTATCATTATACGGTGTTTCATGACGTTGCCGGGTATCGCGCTTTTGCGAAGCAACTGGAAAAGAGGCTCAAAGGTGTCATTGTAGCAAGAGCGGACAGTAAGATTGCAAATCTCTCCGATCTTGATGGGTCAGATGTTGCCTTTCCATCTCCGGCTGCTTTCGGGGCAAGCGTTATTCCGCGCGCCGAAATGCGCAACCAATCCATATCGTTCACACCGAAATACGTGAAATCGCACGACTCGGTTTACCGGTCAGTCGCCCTTGGCTTGTTCCCGGCAGGCGGCGGTGTCGGTCGCACATTCAACAACATATCTGACACCGTTCGCGCGCAGCTGAAAGTTGTGTACACAACGAGCAACTACACCCCTCACGCCTTTGCCGCATCGCCTTCGGTTGCTTCCGATATTGTCGCGTCTATTGCCGCGGAAATGGTTGCTGTGCGTGACCAGTCGCTTCTCAAACCACTTGGCATGAAAGGGTTTGAACACGCCGAAAGTCAGGATTGGGATGATGTGCGAGATCTGAATCTTGAGAGAAAGCAGACAGAAATTGCCTCATCCGGAGAGGTCCAGTGTCGTTAAGACTGAAAACCATACTCGGTATCGCGCTGATTGAGATTGTTCTTTTAGCAATTCTCATCACGAGCAGCCTGTATTTTCTGCGTACTTCGAATGAGCAAGAGTTGATCAAGCGTGCCGAGGTGACAGCACAGCTCTTGGCCACAATGACGAGCGACGCTGTTATCTCGAGCGATCTCGCAACGCTCGATGCGCTCATCCAGCAGACGCTGAAAAACAACGGCCTGATCTTCGTGCGTATCCGCAACACCGACGGGCTTGTTCTGGCTGAGGGGGGAGAGGCGAAGGCACTTGGCGAGCCATTTACGCCGATTTCTGATGTTACGGAAATATCGGGTCAGCGCATTGACTTTGTGGCGCCCATTAAAGTGGGAGGTGAGCGTTTCGGCCAAGTCGAGATTGGCCTGTCGAGCCATCTCCTCGATCATCTGGTTGCGGCTGGAACACGACATTTGTTGACGATTGCCACTCTGGAGATCGCACTGGTTGCAATCTTTGGCTTCTTTTTGGGGTCTGTCCTGACACGCCAGCTAGCCGCCCTTAAGAAGAGCGCCAAACGGGTCGCTGCAGGAGATTTCGGATATCAGGTCGAAATCGTGGGACGCGATGAAGTTGCCGAGACTGCCCGTAGTTTTAATACGATGTCGCGGGCACTTCTCGATCACGCCAATGATTTGAAAGCAGCTCGCGACAGGGCGGAAGCTGGTAAGCTTCACGCGGAGACGGTGCTTTACGATGCCATGAATTCAGTTTCGCAAAGTATCTTCGTGATCGACGAGAATGACGGTATCGAGTTCATCAACAAAGCTGCCCGGAAAATGTACCCCGTTGACTGGGACCGTATAGATGACAGTCCGGTCTTTGACACGTTTTTGAGGGAAGTCATTGCCGTCGTCGCGTCGGAAAGGTCCTCCGATGAGGTTTTGAAGGACCGGCTCGAACGCTACAAAAACCACAATGAGCATCAGTCCTGGCAATCGCGCTTGAAAGACGGATCAATCATTCTTCATACGCAACGACCGATGTCGAATGGCGGGATTGTGCTGGTCGATACCGATATTACCGAACTCTATGCGACACTTGAAAAGAATAAGCGGCTTGAGATGGAGCTGCTGCAGGCCCACAAGCTTGAATCGCTTGGCACACTTGCAAGCGGTGTCGCGCACGAAATCAATACGCCGGCCCAGTTTATCGGCGACAATCTGCGGTTTCTCACTGA
>JBCDCZ010000065.1:0-17804 GCA_039180865.1 Pseudomonadota bacterium
AAACTGTCGCTCAGCGAAAGCGTTCGCAAGATTGAAGAAAACCTCGCTAAAGGTCCGCGTCGTGGAACCGGCAAGTCCGAGGAAGCCGACGTCGAGGACGCTGAAGGACAGGAAGAGGCTGCGTAGTCAATCTCAGCTTTTGGATTTTTGAGACCGGGTCCAGCAAGAGCTGCGCCCGGTTTCATATTTTATAAACTTTTCTTATGCGGTTGTGATCCAGACCCGCAGGCCGACCGTACACTTCCTGACAGACGAAGTTTAGGAGATGATCCATGTCAGGTCTTACCGGTCCCAATCGCCAATTCGTCAAGGCAGCGATGCAAGCGCCTTACCTCTCGCGGGAGGAAGAACACGAACTGGCGGTCCGGTGGAAGGATGAGCAGGATCAGCAGGCGATGCACCGGATGACCCAGGCGCACATGCGACTGGTGATCTCTATGGCGGCAAAGTTCAAGAACTTCGGATTACCCATGAGCGACCTGATACAGGAAGGCCATGTCGGTCTTCTTGAGGCTGCAGCGCGTTTTGAACCGGATCGGGAAGTTCGCTTCTCAACCTATGCGACCTGGTGGATCCGCGCTTCGATCCAGGACTACATCCTCAGAAATTGGTCGATTGTCCGTGGTGGTACGAGTTCCGCGCAAAAGGCGCTCTTCTTCAATTTGCGCAGATTGCGAGCCCGGCTCGCTCAATCGAACGAAGAGCTGCAGGGTGAGCAGATCTATCAGGAAATCGCGACTGCGATCGGCGTGTCCACCAAAGATGTCGCACTGATGGACTCGCGTTTGTCCGGCCCGGACCAGTCGCTGAATGTACCGGTTATGGAGTCGGAATCGACGGGAGCGGACCGTCAGGACTTTCTCGTATCAGACCAGCCACTCCAAGACGAATTGGTGGGCGGGCAGATTGACAGTGAGCGGCGCTCTCATTGGCTGCGTCAAGCGCTCGGTGTCCTTTCCGAGCGGGAACTCCGGATCGTTAAGGAGCGCCGGCTTACCGACGATGGTGCGACACTGGAATCTTTGGGCACCGCGCTTGGTATTTCGAAAGAGCGCGTGCGCCAGATCGAAAATCGCGCTCTGCAGAAAATGAAAGCAGCCCTTCTCAGTGAGAATGCCGACGCGGGTTCCTATATAGGATAAGCGCTCCCCGCATCTTGATTTCCCGAGTTTATTTGCCCCGCACATGAAAATTTTTCTGTGCTGTGAGACAGCCCAATGTTGTTTCAGAGGCGATGTTTCGCCCCGTATCGCGCGGCTCTCGCGACGATACCCTCATGAAATGGCAGGGCATCCAGACCCAATCGGCATGAAATAAGAGACGATAGCTGGTCAATCAGCACTCTTAGGGCTCATAATGTGAGCGTGTGTTTGCGAATCTCAGTGTCGTCTGCTGATGTATGCGTTGATCGCCCAGGAGCGCAAACCACAGATAAAGTAGCTGGTCATTCGAACGGTTTGCCCGGTGACTATTGAGTTAGTCCGACTGGAGGAGCCGTTCCAGGTAATCGAGTTCCAAAAGCGGACGCTGGGTATCGCCAAGCCGTCGGCGGATGGCATCCAGGATCTCCCGTGCGCGCTGTGTATCGATTTCATCTGGTACTTTGACGCTGTCGCCAAAGTCACTGCCACGCGTACGTTCAGGGCGCCCAAGCGGGTCCGTGCGGTTTTCACCTTCCGCAGTATCGTGTGCACCTTCCCCTTGACCTTCACCCTGGGCCATCTGGTTCGCAAGCTGTTGGGCACCGCTTCTGAGATTATCAAGCGCGTCTGCCTGATCACGCCCCGCTGCCGGGAGATCCCCGTTGCCAAGCTCTCCTGCCGCACTATCCATGGAGTTTTGAGCATCGCCGAGCTGTTGGTTGCCACTCAGCCCGTTCCGTTGCATCTGCTCCATGAAATCACGCAGGCGGTCGGCAAGGGTTTGCTGGCCATTCTGGAGATCCTGCAGCAATTGTTCGAGATTGCCGGCTTGGCCCTGTCCGGGCTCCTGTCCCTGGCCTTCGCCACCGCGCTGCGCCTGGTTCTGATCCCCTTGGGACTGCTGGCCTTGATAACCTTGGCGACCTTGTTGATTTTGCTGATTCTGCTGGCGGAAAGTCCTGTCCATCAACTCCTGCTGGCGGCGGATCATGTCGCCGAGTTCGTTGAGCATCTGTTGGGCCTGGCTTTGCCCGCGGTCGCCTTGCTGATCGCGATTGGCTTGCAGGTTTTCCATCATTTGTTGGAGTTCGGAGAGGAGCTGCTGAGCCGCATCGCGAGATCCAGTGGCTGCAAGGTCCTCTATCCGGTCAAGCATCCTCTCAAGATCCTGTGGGGTCAGGGTCTGCGAAGGATCGATGGGTTGCTGGTTCTGGTTTTCACTCAACTGGTTTTGTTGCGCTTGTTCCGCCAGTGCCTGCATGAACTCGCGCATTGCCTGCCGCGCTTCATCCATCAGCCTCGCCAGTTCCTCTTCACTGGCACCGTTCTCGATACCCTCCCGAAGCGCCTCCAGAGCTTCGCGCAGGTTTCTTTCCGCCTCCGACAGGTCTCCGTCTTCGATACCGGTCGCAAGTTCCCAAAGTTGGTCAACGACCCGGCGCAGCGCATCGTCGTCACGCGCATCGATCAGGCCCCGTCTTACAGCAGCGAGCGTGATCAATGTGGCATTATTATCGTCATATTGCTCCGGACGCAGCGTCAGGACGTCGATAATGTCGACAAGACGTTCAGCGTAGTTTGCATCGAGGGCGAGATTGCGCCTCTGTTCGATGATGGCACGGGCGACAGGCTTGGTGAACCTGCGCTCCGGCAGTCGGAACGTCTGTGGGGGACTGGTGCCAGACTGGCCTGCCTCATCATGCGCATGCAGCGTCATCGTGACTTCGGCGCCTGCCCAGGGATGATCGACAATCGAACGAATTGTCTTCGAGGCTCCGTCCTTGATCCGCCTGCTGTTGAGCGTCAAAGGAAACTTTGGCGGGTCGTAAAGGGGGCGGGCACCTTCGCCGGATAGCTCGGCTTTTGCTTGCTGGGTGGGCTCAATGACGCCCTCGGCTCGGATCACTCCGTAATCGTCTTTGAGAAGCGCAAAAACTTCAAGCGCTCCGGATTGTTGAACGGTCGGGCTTGCGCCATAACTGATCGTCGGCACCTCATCTTGAACGACATCAAAGGTCCACGTTGTTGCGCCTTCCGGCGTATCGACAGTGAGCGAACCGTTCGCTTCAAGGATGAGTTCATAGTTTTGCGGGGTTCCAGCATCGCGTGGAGCGGGTGCCTCCACGTTTGCACTGTCTTCGGACGTTTCCGCAATTGCCGTCTCCGCCCCATTTTCAGCGGCAAATGTCACAAGGGTTGATCCGGCATTCACGGCCCGGATCGTAATAACGCTGTTTTCCGGCACGGTGAGCCGGTCCAATTCACCCTCAAGGCGTTCGTTGGTGAGAAAGATCGGCGGTTGGGATGTGTAAGACGGCGGGGTAACCCAGGCATCCAAACGGGCGACCACTGTGCTCGCGGGCGAGTAGAAAGTGAATAATTCAGTCAATCGCAATGCACGATCTGATCCGGCCATGTTGAAGCCGACAAAAGCCAAAAGGACAGCGAAGGTGCGAAGTGCGTAGGGGTCCCGCCATTCCAATTGGCGTTCCGGAGGGCCGGAGCGCAATCGACTGAGTGCGGCGCGCATCCGATCCTGATGGGCTTGCCACAGGGCCCGCTCCGATGCACTCGCCTGATCACCGATAGCGGCCGGTTGGTCGAGCATTGTGGTAAGCGGACGGTGCTTTACCGCTGAAATGTCTTCAATGCGTTCGATTGCATCATCTTCGTCCGGCAGACCTACATTGACGAGCTTCCAAACAAAGTAGAAGAGGCCCGCAGCAAAGGCGATGATCGCGAGCACGCGGAGGGGTGCCGGGACAAGGAGCCACAATCCGATCCAAGAAAGGCCGCAATAAATCAGTGCAATCGCACCAAGGCCGGAAAGCGGTGGCCAGATCCTCTCCCATGCAAGGATAAGCTTGGTGCGGAGCACGACTGACGAGACGCGCTTTAACGCTGCGGTTCCGTCGGCGTTTGGACTGCGCTTTTTTCCCGCCTGATCTTCCCGATGCGTACCCTTATTCTTGGGTGACGCCGTTGCTGTCTCGCGTTGATCGTGACCAGTCATTGAGCCTCGTATCGTCTGATGTTCAATTGGGCCAGCGCGGATATCGCCCGCTCTTCAACCTGCCGTCTCGGCTTATTTCCAGCCTAGTTGTAAAATATGGGCTTTCAGTGGTTGGAAGCTAGCATCAATTTCAAAGTGTGCATAACCAAAACAGGTGGACGTGCTGTCGCTGTGCTGCCAAGGCACACTGAAATCGTCTGTGATATGCCGTGTAACCGGTGTTTATGACAGTTTCGGGCGACGCAAACGCGCCTTGCAAGGATCAAATAACATTTATTTGACCGGCGACTGCATCTGGTGCGAGGAACGCCCGTCCCGTTTTGAGTGAACTCGCACGCTGAAACGGTCCTCTGATACCAAAAGGATTCCCGGATGAACGCGCTTACGTCTTTCAAGATAACCGAAAAATGGCCGGCGACCGACGCTGGCGTTATTCAGCTATACTCCCTGCCGACACCTAATGGAGTGAAGGCTTCAATCGCGCTCGAGGAAATGGGGCTCGCCTATGAACCTCACACGGTCTCGTTTTCAACCGATGACCAAATGACGCCAGAATTCCTGTCGCTCAATCCCAACAACAAGATCCCTGCGATTATTGATCCGAACGGGCCCGATGGCACACCGATCGGATTGTTCGAAAGCGGTGCTATCCTTATCTATCTTGCTGACAAAACCGGCATGTTTATACCGAAAGCCGGGGCTGACCGGTACGAATGCCTGCAATGGCTCATGTTCCAGATGGGCGGATTGGGACCGATGTTCGGGCAGTTCGGGCATTTTCACAAATTTGCTGTCGGAAAAACCAGCGACGACTACGGGCTCGAACGGTACAAGGGCGAGACCAAGCGCCTGTTGAACGTGCTTGAAAACCGCTTGCAAAACCGTGAATTCATTATGGGCAGTGACTACACAATCGCGGATATGGCTATCTTCCCGTGGGTTCGTGTTCTCGGAGGCTTCTATGATGCCGCGGAGGTCTTAGAGCTCTCATCCTATCAAGCGGTAGGCGACTATGTTGCGCGATGCGAAGCCCGGCCTGCTTCTGCCCGCGGATTGGAAATTCCCGCGCGCTGAATGTCGTCTATTTGCCAGTTGAAGAGTAGCCGTTTCCGTGTTCACGGAAGCGGCCTTTTCTCAGTAAATCACTGTGATTTCAAGAAAATAACCTCAATCAATTATTGACCAAACAATTCTAACGTCCGGCAAAATTACGAAAACCGTACTATTTGCCATGACCAGCTTCTCCATAAAATCGAACCTGATGATCATATTTTTGGTCCTGGTGGGGCCAATCCTGACAATGGGTTTTTTAATTTTCGGAGATCTTTACAGAGACTATCAGATCATTCGCAAAGAACAGAATGCGCTGGAAACTATTGAAGCACTCTGGCCAATCCACGTGGCGATCGCCCAGAAAAGGGAAGGCACCAGCTATCGCGGTGTTCTGCTTCCACTAGAGCGAATGCCTGTTATCAATTCATGCGTCGTGACCGGGGAGCGCACATTTTTAGAAGCGGTGAATGGTTACGGTATCAGTGAGGGAGCGACGCTCTCCAATTGCCTCGCCGAACAGACAGGTCTTCTCGCAACACCTGACCCCAAGACAAACTTTCTGACCGGGCTAGCGGCCGCTCGACTTCCCGAACTTCTGCGACGCGTTGCAGGACTTGAAGTCATTAGAGGCAACCTTGCGGAAAGTGATCAGATCGCATTTGCCGATTTGATGCATTTTCTGGTCTCTGCCGGCATGTTCAAGGTGACCGCCGATCAGATTAGAGACCGATTGGAGCAAAGCGGGCAAGAGTTTGGCATAGCGTCCATGGCTGACCTTGAACGGTTCCTGCAGGTTTTCGGAACGGCGAACAACAGGTTTCAAGGTGGGGCGCAAAGGCTTTCATTTTCACTGGAGCAAGCGAGCGTCGGTTCGGATTTGGACTCGGCCGCGTTCGAAGAAGCCTATGTGATGTTCGTTGAGGGTATCGATACCTTGTGGGGATCCGTAAGCCGGATGGCGCGCGTTGAACTTAACCTTATGCCTCGCGGCCTTGAGATACGGATTGCGCTCCTGGGTGGAATGATTGTCTTGATGATCGCAGTTGGTCTTGTGGTCGCGCTTTTCAGCTACAGAAGTGTCTTGTCGAAAGTCTTCGGTTTAAAGGCTGGGATCGCAGCCCTCGGCGACGACCGGGATGGAATGAGTGACGGTGATGCTCTTCTTAAGGGCGAAATACCTTACGCAACGTCCCGCGATGAAATTGGTGAGATCGCAAGGGCAGTTGAAGACTTCCGTGATCGGGTTGTCGAACAGGCCGAACGGTCCGAGCGCGGACGGCTGGAGGCGCTGGAAGATCGCAGACGGGCAATGGACGTCCTTGTCGGAGAGTTTCGCCAAGAAACAGTACAGGCTCTTGATACCGTACGTTCCGGAATGACAACGCTCACTGACACCTCGGAAAGTCTTCAATATGCAGCCGATCGCACCGGCGAGAAAGTCGATATCGTCTTTCAGGCTTCGGAAAGTACCAGCACGAACGCGCAGGAAGTGGTTCGGGCAGCTCAGGAAGTCGGCGTAAATCTGAACGTTCTTGTTGATGAGGCACGGCTTGCCACTGATGTGACGCAGCAAGCGACGACTGAGACCGAACGGACGAATGCGGAGGTCGTGGAACTCGCTGAAACAGCTGAGAAAATCGGTGAAATTGTCTCAGTCATTCAGGGTATTGCGGAGCAGACCAATCTCTTAGCGCTGAACGCTACGATCGAGGCTGCCCGCGCTGGCGAAGCGGGTCGCGGCTTTGCAGTGGCCGCAGGTGAGGTCAAGGGACTTGCCGAACAAACGGCTAGAGCAACCGATCAGATCATTGGAAATGTAGAGGATGTGCAGACCCGGACGGGACGGGCGGCATCCGCCATGAATTCCATTGTGGAGACGATTGCACGCGCGTCGGAGCGAACGTCGACTATGATGGATGCACTCGGGACGCAGCAACGAACGACCAGCACAATCAATGAAGGCGCGGAAGTTGCCTTCAAGGCGACGCGGGACGTGGTGACTCACATCGATCAAGTTGGGACGTCTGCCGAAGAGACCAGAACATCTGCGAAAAATGTTGCCCAGGTTTCCGGAGAAGTGTCGGGACACACCGATGCGCTCAACGACAAGGTCGATGCATTCCTGCGCAAGGTTGCATCCATCTGACTCACCCCCAACAAAGCGCTGGATCTCGCACTGCTTGTCTATTCGCGTTCATGCGAACCAGTCGGGCAGGCTATCCATCGCAATGATCTCTTCGATATCAATCCGCGGGCGTATGACATGGTAGGCGCCGTCCTTGACCATGACTTCCGGGATCAGCGCACGTGTATTGTAGGTGCCCGCCTGAACAGCGCCATAAGCGCCTGCCGACATAACGGCAAACAGATCGCCCGGTTGAAGCGTCGGGAGCGATCTGTCGAGAGCAAGATAGTCACCCGTCTCACAGACCGGACCGACTATATCGGCAATCGCCCGTGGCGCCGCGACCTCAGCTTCTCTGACCGGTAGAACATCGTGGTGCGCGTCATAAAGGGTCGGCCGGATGAGGTCGTTCATCGCCGCATTTCCGATAATGAAGGTCTTTGCTTCGCCCTTTTTCACATAAAGGACCTCACCGACCAGAATTCCCGCATTTCCTGCGATCAGGCGACCTGGCTCAAAAATGACTTTTGCGTCAAGGTCTTCCACATGGCGGCGAACGATCTGGGCGTAGGCAACAGGGTCTGGCGGCGGCTCATTGTCATGCTTGTAAGGAATCCCAAGACCACCACCCAGATCGACGTGGTCAATCGGATGGCCGTCTGCGCGAAGGTCTGCGATCAGGGCGCCGAGGCGCGAGAAGGCGTCATCAAAGGGTTGCAGATCGGTGATCTGGCTGCCGATATGCATATCGATACCTGTTGGGCGAATCCCTTTAAGCGCGGCGGCTTCACTATAGACCCTGCGGGCGTCTTTCCACGGTATGCCGAATTTGTTTTCCGATTTTCCGGTCGCGATTTTCGCGTGAGTTTTGGCGTCGACGTCTGGGTTGATCCGAAAGGAGACGGCAGCGGTTTTGCCGATTTCCCGCGCCACCTCGCTTAAAAGGTGGAGTTCCGGCTCCGATTCAAGGTTGATGCACAGGATGTCCGCCTCAAGAGCGGCGGCGAGTTCCGCGCGGGTTTTTCCAACGCCTGAAAACATGATTCTTTCAGGAGGGATCCCTGCAAGAAGAGCCCGGCGTAATTCTCCAAGAGACACAACATCCGCCCCGGATCCAAGCCTGGCGAGGGTTTTTAGAACGGCCTGATTGGAATTCGCCTTCATGGCGTAACAAACAAGCGTATCAATTCCATCGAAGGCTTCCGAGAAGACGCGGTAGTGGCGCTCAAGTGTTGCTGTGGAATAGCAGTAGAACGGCGTTCCGACCGCGTCCGCGATTTCCGGAAGAGGAACACCTTCGGCGTGAAGGACGCCGTTGCGATAGGCGAAATGATGCATGTTTGGTGGCCCTAGAGAAGATAGTCGAGAAAAATTCGGCGCTTAGGTCGCGACCGCTCAACGGATTGCTGTCCGTCTTCGAGGCCGTCGATTGTTTCGCCCTCCAAGGCTGGCGCGACTTCTGCTTCCGCGCGGTTTGGCGGAGGCGCTTCGAGTTCACGCAATTCGGGTTTTCGACCGCACCCGGACAGCACGAGCGTTACGGCTGTTAAAGCAACGAAAAGGTGTGCGGCTCTCATTCTTGGTATCCTCGGTCGGGGATCAGGTATCCCGCATCACGTCTTTTTGGCCTCACGGTCGAGTGCCGTCAACCAGCGACGGGCCTGTTTGGCGACATTCGAAGGGGCCGTTCCCCCGTAAACTGTGCGGCTTGCGACTGATTTTTCAACCGAAAGGACGTCAAAGACAGCCTCCGTGATACGTGGTTCAACCGCCTGCATATCTGCAAGGGAGAGTTTGTGGAGCATGGCGCCCTTCTCTTCGGCGACCGCAACAATGCGCCCGGTCACATGGTGGGCATCGCGGAAGGGAAGGCCGAGTTCCCTGACGAGCCAGTCGGCCAGGTCCGTTGCGGTTGAGTAGCCGTGCGCGGCAGCTTTTTTCAGAGCCTTTGCGTTCGGTTCGAGATCTTTCACCATGCCGGTCATGGCGGCGATGGCGAGAGACAGTGTTTCGAGGGCGTCGAAGGTTTGCTCTTTGTCTTCCTGCATATCTTTCGAATAGGTGAGCGGCAGACCTTTCATGACAATGAGAAGTGCATTGAGCGCACCGATGATCCGTCCCGTTTTTGCCCGCACAAGTTCGGCGGCGTCTGGGTTGCGCTTTTGCGGCATGATCGACGATCCGGTCGAAAAGGCATCGGACAGTGTTACAAAACCGAATTGCGCGGAGCACCAGATAACGAGTTCCTCAGCAAAGCGGGACAGGTGCGTTGCGGTGATGGCAGCTGCAGAAAGCGCTTCAAGGGCGAAATCGCGGTCTGACACAGCGTCGAGTGAATTCGCGCATGGACGGTCGAATTCGAGGGCTTCTGCCGTCATACGCCGATCAATTGGAAAGGGCGTTCCAGCAAGAGCTGCTGCGCCGAGAGGCGATTCGTTCAATCGGCGTCTTGCATCCTGAAACCTGCCGCGATCGCGAGCAATCATCTCCACATAGGCTAGCATATGATGGCCGAAGGTCACTGGCTGCGCCGTCTGGAGGTGCGTAAATCCCGGCATGATCGTCCGTGTGTTCGCTTTGGCGCATTCGGCAAAGGCGCGCTGAAGATCGCGGAGTTGTTCATCGAGCGTGTCAATCGTGTCGCGAACCCAAAGGCGAAAATCCGTCGCAACCTGATCATTCCGCGAACGTGCAGTGTGAAGACGGCCTGCCGGCTCCCCGATCAGGTCCTTCAGGCGCGCTTCCACATTCATGTGAATGTCTTCGAGCGCGCGCGAAAACTCAAAGCGGCCTTCGCTAATCTCTAACGAAATTTTGTTCAGCCCCTCAACGATTTTCTCATGGTCCTGCGTTGAAATGATGCCGCAATTCATCAACATGGTGGCGTGAGTAATGGACCCGCGGATATCCTGGTCGGCGAGCTTTCGGTCGAAATCGATCGAAGCATTGATCTCTTCCATGATCAGATCGGGGCCTTTGGCGAAGCGTCCGCCCCACATCTTGTTACCTGAAGCGGAAGGATCGTTCGGGATGGTTCGTTTGGTCATGAATGCACTCGCGGAAAGCCCGGTACGGATCGCATCTGACAAAAGTCAAAGCGGCCGTAAGCCAGGTTGAAAAAAGGAAAGGCGACAAGGAACGATATGCGCAATTCTCTGATCATCGGTCTTGCTTTGGTTCTCGGCATGGCGGCCGGAGCGGTGTTCCTATACGGGATTGGCGGCCTTTCTGGCAATGGCGAGCCTGTGGCGCAGGCTGATGCGTGCGCACTCAGCGATACACAGAAGGCCAATCTGAAAGCCGCCGCGACCGGTGATGTTGCGACGATGGTGATTGCAGATAAACCTGTGCCGCTTGAAACCCTTGCCTTTGAAGGAGCATCCGGGGAACCGATGACCTTGAAGGATTGGTCCGGTAAGGTCGTTCTCCTCAATGTGTGGGCGACCTGGTGCGGCCCGTGCCGTGAAGAGATGCCTGATCTTGCAGAGCTACAAGAAAAAAAGCGCGACCAGGATTTCGAGGTCTTGGCACTGAACGTTGATCGTAATGGTGGCGATCGTCCGGCGCGTTTTCTTGACGAGATCAATGCCAACATTCTCGGTCTTTATCTTGATCCGCAGAATAAGAGCTTTCAGGTGTTGCGATCCAAGGGCCTGGTTTTCGGCTTGCCCGCAACGATGCTCATCGATGAAGCAGGATGCGTTCAGGGCGTTATGAGCGGTATTGCGCGTTGGGCATCTGATGATGCGAAAAACCTTATCGAGGTGGCAAAGCAGGAACTCAAGGGTAATGTTTGACACGCGAGCTAGTCTTGCCTGAAAAGGCATGTTGAGCCGCGTACGGAACAAACCCGGGGAGACAGCTGCTTGGCCTTGAAAAAGATGGCCCTTCAACTTGGAATGGGCACGGACATCGAAGGTGGAAATCACACTAAGGCTGCGATTCGCGCTGTCGAAAATGCACTGCGCCGTAACGGCCTGGTGGTGGCGGATGCTTTTGGTGTTCCCCGAAGAGAGATGAAAGTGAAGATCGTGATCGGTGCTGGCCGGCCGGAGGCGGTTGATAAGACCGCAGTCGCGAACGTGATCCCCTATGGCCAGCCGGATGTCGAGGTGACCCACGGCGGTATGGATACGCCACGCGATGACGTCGATGATGTCACGGTCATGGTGAATGCGGCGGTGATTGTCTATCTCGACCTGCCTGAAGAGGTGGCCTGATGGCATCAGGAGAGATGAAACGGATCATCCTCGAGATGGGGATGGGGACTGATCTTCATGGTGAGGACTATACGAAAGCCGCGAAACGGGCTGTGCACGATGCGATCCACCACTCTTCCCTGTCGCTCTTTCGGAGCCTGTCGCTCGATCCCAATGAAATGGAGATCGAATTGAACCTGGCTGCCCAGCTTCCCGAACGGATCGACAAAGAGGCTGTTGCAGCCGAACTGCCTTACGGCAAAGTCACCGTTCACTCGCTGAAAGGCGGTCTCAACGTCTTTGACGAGGTCTCCGGGCGCACGACTGTTATTGTCAATGCGGGTGTAATCGTCCGCGTGAGCCTTTGAAGACGCGGTTTCGCGGCTACTCTTCTACGAGAAAGGACTTGAAGAGCGGCTTTCCAGGTGCAGATTGTGGTTCAGCACCCAAACAGAGCTTGGAGGTCTCAACCGACCATGGCCGAAGCCAACGCCAAACCGACTACGATCGACCAGGACGAAGTTGCCCGTTTCTCTGCACTTGCCGCTGAATGGTGGAATCCCAAAGGCAAGTTCCGGCCACTCCACAAGTTCAATCCGGTCCGCCTCAAATACATCAAGGAAAAGGTGTCAGCTCATTTCGGACTCGATCCCCTTGCTGCGGATGCTTTCAAGGGATTGAGAATTCTCGACATCGGGTGTGGCGGCGGTCTCCTCAGTGAACCGATGGCGCGTCTTGGTGCCGATGTTGTTGGCGCTGATGCTTCCGAGACAAACATCGAGGTTGCCAAGATTCATGCCGCCCAGTCCGGTCTGGCGATTGATTACCAGGCGATCACATCGGAAGAGCTCGACGCGAGAGGTGAACGTTTCGACGTTATCCTCAATATGGAAGTCATTGAGCACGTGGCCGACATCAATCTTTTCATGGCGTCCTGCACGTCTATGGTAAAGCCGGGCGGCCTGATGTTCATCGCAACGATCAACCGGACGGCGAAGGCGCGTCTTCTTGCAATTTTCATGGCTGAACAGGTGCTGAGGTGGCTGCCGGTCGGGACCCATGAATATGAGAAGCTTGTGAAGCCTGAAGAAATCCATGCAGCCCTTGCCGCAGGGTCCATGCATGTTATCGAAGAGACTGGCGTTACGTTCAATCCTTTGACGGACCGTTGGAACCAATCTCGCGATATGGATGTCAATTATATGGTCCTAGCCGGCCGCGCCAGCGTGGACTGAGCGCGACCGGACCCGGGAGGGGATACCGGGGATTGGGACCTGGGGTGGGTCCTTAGGGGAAAAATCAGCCTGGTACTCCAGTACACAAACCCAGGCTGATACCGCCTGCAACGCCAAGCGTTGCAAGGTAAATCCACATCGTCATGGACTTAGCGGCGCTTAACGCACCGGCAAACGCGACCATGGACGCTGCGGTTATCAGCACAAAGGCCGATACATAGCTGTAAAACAAACCCGCTCCCGAGAGCGCCAGCAATTGCACTACATGCAACACAAGATCGCTAAACATTTGAATTCATCCAGGTTTGGTTCGTTTTCGCTTATGTTGACAGTGTAAATATCCCAAAATATTTACGCTGTCAACATAAAGATTCATAGAATCTCGGGAATGTGCGATTATCTACCTGTTATGACGAAACCAGACCGTACAGAATCCTATCACCACGGCGACCTAAAGGCCGGGCTGATTGAGGCAGCGACGCACATCCTGGAAGAGGAGGGCGTGGGTGCCTTGACCTTGCGGGCGATTGCGCGCAGGGCAGGTGTGTCGCACGCCGCGCCGAAGAACCACTTTGAGAACCTGACCGCTCTTTTGAGTGAACTTGCGGCTATCGGCTTCGAGCGTTTTGCCGATCAACTGACGACGGCCGTATCCAAGGCGACCAGGCCCACCGAGCGAAACCGGCTTTCCGGCCTCGCTTACGTTACGTTTGCGCGCGAGAATCCCGCAATGTTTGAATTGATGTTCCGCAGTGACAAGCCGGACTTTGCCAATCCTCGCCTACAGACGTCATCAGAAAGGGCGTTGCGAGGCCTCGCCGCGAACAATGATGTGGCGTTCAAGAATGGCGAGTTGACCGCTTTGACGGCCGATCAGGGTGCGCGTATGGCGCGCACTTGGGCGTTGGCGCACGGGCTTGCCATGCTTATGCTGGACGATCAGTTGACTCCCATCCTGCAACGGCTGCCGAACGATTACGAGCCGGATGAACTCTTTCAAACGATCTTCAGGATTTCGAATGTTTGATGTTCTGCGGATCAAGCGTGATGATGGACCGTATTCCGGCTCAGTTTTTCTCTTCCGGTAAAGCGGGAAGGGGAAGGAATGCGACGCCTTCTTCGACGAGTTCCTGAGCTTCGTCGGATGTTGCGCTGCCATAGATCCCGCGCGGATCTTCTTCACCGTAGTGTATCTTTCGGGCTTCATCGGCAAAGCGGTTGCCGACATTTTCAGCGTTTTCGGTTACCCAGTTGCGCAGCTCCTGGATTTTAGAGACGACCGCTTTCATAGTCTCATCACCCTGCACAAGGGCACCTGCCGGAGGCAATGCCGGTGGCTGTGGAACGGGTGTTGGTCCCGGTGAGACCTCGGGTTGCCCTTCCCAGTCCTCATTCCGGGATTTCTTGCTGCCGGTCACGGCCGGTGCCATCAGCACCTTTTGGATCTTGTCGGACTCGCAATACGGACACGTGACCAAGCCAGCAGAGACCTGATCCTCAAAGGCCCTGCTGTCTTTGAACCAGCCATCGAATTTGTGGCCTTCGTCACATGAAAGCGCGTATTTTATCAATCGACCTTACCTAACTTTCGTTTCCCTGAATGCCTCAGGTTACCCGTTCAGAGTGTTGAAACTTCTAACATGCGTCAACACCGGAATCCTTCGGCGTACCTTGGTAACCGTCGCCGGATCAATTTCAGCAATAATGTATCCCGGCTCATCGTCGTCAGCCTCTGCGAGGATTTCTCCCCAGGGATCAATGATCAGGCTGTGGCCGAATGTCTCGCGCCCGTCTTCATGAGCCCCGCCCTGTGCTGCTGCGACCATGAAGCAACCATTTTCTATTGCCCTTGCTCTAAGAAGCACATGCCAGTGCGCGCGGCCTGTTTGTTTCGTGAAACACGCTGGAACGCTCAGCAATTCTGCGCCGGCCATTGCCTGCGCGCGAAAGAGTGCCGGAAATCTGAGATCGTAGCAAATCGCCAGGCCAATCCTGGCAAGGCCGGTATCTATGACCGGGCTATTCTCCCCTGGTTCATAGGTGTTTGATTCTCGCCAGCTCTCACCACCGTCCAGATCGACATCGAACATGTGGATCTTGTCATAGGTCGCAACTGTAGTGCCTTCAGGCGAAAACAAAAAAGCGCGGTTTGCGACTTTGCCATCGCCGCGATCGATCGCAAGCGAGCCGATGTGAAGCCAGATGCCGAGATCTTTTGCAAGGTCCGCAAACCGCTTAACGCCGGCATCATTTTCCGGGTGTGCGATTTTCTCGTTGAGCGCCGTTCGGCTGCGCTCAACGAGATGCGTCATTTCCGGCGTTTGGACATAGGATGCGCCTGCCTTTGCGGCATCACGGATCAAGCTTTCGGCGTCCGCGATATTGTCATCGACCGATCTCGATGATCGCATTTGTATGCAGGCGGCGTTGAAACTGGTCATAAGTAAACGGCCGGTTTAAGCGGCGAGAAGCTTGTCGAGTTTTCCGGCATCTTCCAACGCATAGAGCTCGTCACATCCGCCGACGTGCTGCTCCCCGATGAAGATCTGCGGGAAGGTGCTGCCGCCTTTTGCGCGTTTGACCATTTCCGCCTTCAGTCCGCGATCCATGGTTGCGTCGAATTCTTCGTATGAAGCGCCTTTGGCCTTCAACAATTGCTTTGCTGCCGTACAGTAGGGGCAAAACTTGCGTGTGTAGATTGTAACCGGTGCCATTGTTTTTGTCCTTGTTGACGCGTACCCCTCCTATAAAGGCATTGAATCGTCATCAACAACCTTCGCAAATGCGAGCACGTCCACTGACTGTGCATTTTCACGTAAAAGTGTTTCAGCACAAGCGTTAATCGTCGCACCTGTTGTGACAACATCATCGATGAGCAGGACCTTGCGCCCGGAAATCGCTGACCGTCCGTTTTCCGACACAACGAACGCACCTTCAACATTCTTCCTGCGAGCGCGCTGATCGAGTTTGACTTGTGGTTTCGTCGGTCTGATGCGTTGCAAGGTATCCAGCATGACTGGCCGGTTTCCGAGAGCTGCGACACGTTTGGAGAGTTCCGCGGCCTGGTTGTAGCGTCGAAGAAAAAGGCGCCGGCGGTGGAGAGGCACCGGAACGATCATGTCGCAATCGGCGATGAGGTCGCGGCCTGTATTCATCATGAAGCGCGCAAGGCGCTCTGCGAGTTCCGGCTGGTCGTGAAATTTGAAAGCAATCGCGAGCCGTTTCGCTGTTCCTTCATATCGGGTTGCAGCGCGCAGGCGCATGTACGGCTGGTCGATCTCGGAACCCTCGATTGCATCGGTGAAGGCTCCGATGTCATAGGCGAGCGGTGTACCGGTCTTTTCGCAACGTGGCTGCGTAATGAAGGGCATCTTCTTAAAGCAATCCGCGCACAATCCGCCACGGTCTGCAACGATAACGGAGCAGGCCAGGCATCGGGGTGGCAGGATGACGTCAAAGACAGACTGCCCAACACCGATGAAAGTTTCGGTCAGCGCTTTCCGGACTTGTGATTTTGCCAATTTCCTCATTCCTTTCCCAAGATTCTTGCCATATTGAATACGCAAGGGGGAGCGTATTGCCCCGTGTAGTGAGAAGGATGTTTGATGTTCTTCGGGTTTCTCGTCTTACGGTGACGGCAACAAGGTCTCTAAGCCAGATTGGTTTCGGCGCGGGCAATAGGTCCAATGAGGCCCGAAGAGGGATCAACAATGGTGCTTACAGGCAATTCAGCAAACGCGCTCATCGACCGCACTGCTCTCATCAGAAACCGCAAGCGCGCGGTCGCCAGGCCTGTGGAGGGGTGTGACTTTCTTGCGAAGCTCGCGCTCGAAGATACGGTTTTAAGACTGTCCGCGATCAAGCGCCGGTTTGTTTCTGCGGTCGATCTGAATTCTCATGGGCCGTCGATGCGAGCGGCTCTCTTGAAGAGCGATCAAATCGACAAAGTGTTTCAAACCCGGGATCCTGGTTTTGTAGCATTGGATGGCATCGATGCGGTGGCTGATAACGAGGCATTGCCGCTAGGACCAGGGGTTGCTGATCTGATCGTGTCAAACCTGAATTTGCAGTTTGTGAATGATCTTCCCGGCGTTTTGATCCAGATCCGGCGCGCGTTGAAGCCGGATGGGCTGTTTCTTGGAAACCTTATCGGCGGATCAAGCTTGCATGAATTGAAAGATGCCTTTCTCACGGCGGAAGCGGAAATCACCGGAGGAGCGCAGGCCCGTTTTGTCCCTTTTATAGATGTGCGCGATGGTGGGGGGCTTCTGCAGCGTGCAGGTTTCGCCTTGCCTGTCGCCGATACAGATCTTGTAACGGTGCGATATAGCGATCCGGTTGCGCTGATGCGGGATTTACGGGCTATGGGTGCCGCAAACCCCTTGGCAAGACGGTCGCGGCGCCCGCTGCGAAAAAAGGTACTACAGCGTGCAATTGAGATTTACGAGGAGCGGTATCGTGACGAAGATGGCCGCATAAGAGCGTGTTTTGAGATTATATCGTTGTCGGGTTGGGCGCCCCATGAAAGCCAGCAGAAGCCATTACGGCCTGGATCTGCGGCAGTTTCGCTTAAAGATGTACTCCAAACGAATGGGCCATCGTGAAGCCCAGTTATGTAAGACTAGGGTGTTGATCCGCCACCGCCACCGCCACTAGCAGTCGCAATCCCATCCGCAAGAAGGGTATGAAGCTCGGTAAATCCGTCGGTTAGATTGATGCCTATGCCTGTAGCGCCGACCACGACTGCAAGGCTGATGAGGCTTCCAATTAAGGCATATTCAATCGATGTCGCACCACGTTTGTTCCGAACCAAGCGATTGAACTTTTGTTTCATGTTACTCACCGGCTTCTCTACCTCTGTTTGCCGGTTTTAAACCCTCCGGCAAATAATAGACTCTGTACGTTTTATCACCCTCTTTGCGGGTGATTGATCCGGTCAGCGTTTGATCAATCCCGACCGGTTTTTCTTTCCAGGCAACCAATTGCGGCCTGAGTTTGTCTCCAACTGCTGCAACTCCTCCGACGAGGAGCAGAGCC
>JBCDCZ010000066.1:0-17567 GCA_039180865.1 Pseudomonadota bacterium
CAGTGTCTGGACGACCTATCTCTACACTGCCCTTGTCGGGACGGTGATCGCTTCGCTTATGGTACCGTTCGTATGGTCATGGCCTGATATTTCAGACCTTCCGCTTATCCTCTTCATGGGCCTCGCGGGCGCCTTGGGGCAATTTCTGCTGATCGTCGCCTTTACCTACGCACCGGCTTCGCTGCTGGCACCTTTCCTTTATTCCAGCATGGTCTGGTCAGCGGCGATGGGCTTTCTGGTTTTCTCCGAAATCCCCGATCACTTCACGATCCTCGGCGCAACGATGATCGTTGCCGGCGGCTTCTATGTGCGCCATCGCGAACGGGTCCGAGCACAGAAGCAGACGAACTAGGCGCTCAGATAAGCAACAAACCAGAGATCGCAATTTTATTTTATACTTGAAATTTTCATATATAAAGTTACTATCACAGACATCATCCAATCTGGGAGACCTCGCTATGAAGGTTGCATGTCTGGGCGGCGGCCCGGGAGGGCTCTATTTCGCGATTTCCCTGAAGCTCAGGCATCCGAATGCCGAGATCACCGTCTATGAGCGCAACCGAGCCGACGATACATTCGGCTGGGGCGTGGTCCTATCCGACGAAACACTCGACAATCTCGCGGCAAACGATCCGGAAAGTGCTTCGGAAATCAGGAAGAATTTCGCTTACTGGGATGATATTGCGGTCCACTTCAAAGGACAGTCCATCGTTTCCGGCGGTCATGGTTTTTGCGGGATAGGACGCAAGAAACTGCTTCTTCTTCTCCAGGAACGCGCAATCGACCTCGGCATTGACGTTCGGTTCGAGAATGAGGTTGAAGACATTGAAACGCTTTCGCAAACGCATGACCTCGTCGTCGCAAGCGACGGCGTGAACTCCCGCACTCGCTCAGTCTTCGCGGAGCATTTCAAACCGGACATCGATGTCCGACGCTGCAAGTTCATCTGGCTTGGCACAAAGCAGAAATTCGACGACGCTTTCACGTTCATCTTTGAAAAAACCGACAAGGGCTGGATCTGGGTCCACGCCTACCAATTCGATTCCGATACGGCGACCTTCATCGTGGAATGCAGCGAGGAGACCTACGCAAATTTCGGCTTTGAGACGATGAGCCAGCAGGAAGCGATTTCCGTGATCGAAGAGGTCTTCAAGGACTACCTTGGCGGCCACGCGCTGATGACGAATGCCAATCACATCCGTGGCTCGGCCTTCATCAATTTCAGCCGTGTTCTTTGTGAGCGCTGGAGCCACAACAATATAGCCCTTCTCGGCGACGCGGCAGCTTCCGCTCACTTTTCGATTGGATCAGGGACCAAACTCGCGCTCGAAAGCGCCATCGCGCTTGCCGATTTTGTAACGACCGAAGAGAGCCTTCCTAAAGCCTTTGAGAAATATGAAGAGGCAAGGCGGCTTGAGGTGCTTAGGTTGCAATCAGCCGCTCGTAATTCGGTCGAGTGGTTTGAAGATATCGAGCGATACTTCGGACTGGAACCCGTCCAGTTCACCTATTCGTTGCTGACCCGCTCGCAACGTATTTCCCATGAAAATCTGAGGCTTCGCGATCCATCGTGGTTGATGTCGGCCGAGCGCTGGTTCCAGGAACAAGCAAGCAACGGCTCATCAAACGGATCAGGCGACAATCAACTGGTTCGCCAACCCATGTTCGCGCCCTTTCGATTGCGGGATATGACGCTGAAAAACCGCGTCGTTGTCTCACCGATGGCACAGTATAAAGCCTTTGATGGCACGCCAGGCGACTGGCACCTCATTCACTATGGTGAGCGCGCCAAGGGTGGAGCCGGCCTCATTTATGCAGAAATGACCTGCGTCTCAGCGGAGGGACGCATAACACTTGGATGTCCAGGGCTTTACAAACCGGAACACGAAATGGCGTGGCGTCGGATCACCGACTTTGTGCACCGTGAAACGGACGCGAAAATCTGTTGCCAGATCGGACATTCAGGCCGCAAGGGTTCAACCCAACTCGGCTGGGAAGAGATGGATGCACCGCTCGCAGATGGTAATTGGCCGCTGATCTCAGCGTCACCGATCGCCTGGTCCAATCGCAATCTGGTCCCAAGAGAAATGAGCTGTTCCGATATGGATATTGTCCGGGACGCCTTTGTGAATGCCGCGAAAATGGCAGAGCGATCTGGCTTCGACATGATCGAACTCCATGCAGCACACGGCTATCTGATCTCTTCGTTTTTAACGCCGGTCTCGAACATCCGCACCGACGAATATGGCGGATCTCTCGAAAACAGGCTGCGCTATCCACTTGAAATCTTCAGCGCAATGCGCACCGTCTGGCCCAAGGAAAAGCCGATGTCCGTTAGAATTTCAGCCCATGACTGGGTTGAGAATGACGGGGTAACGCCCGATGAAGCCGTGCTGATCGCGAGAGCGTTTTCTGACGCCGGGGCCGATATTATCGATGTTTCAGCCGGTCAGACATCGACTGCGGCAAAGCCCGTTTATGGCCGGATGTTCCAAACACCGTTCTCTGACCGAATCCGCAACGAGGCGGGTCTCGCAACGATGGCCGTTGGAAACATTTATGAAGCCGATCATGTGAATTCGATCTTAATGGCAGGCCGTGCCGATCTTGTCTGCCTCGCGCGTCCGCACCTCGCTGATCCCTATTGGACGCTGCATAGGGCGGCGGAAGCCGGTGACCGTAATGAGGTCTGGCCCCTTCCCTATCATGCTGGTCGCGATCAGCTTTGGCGCCTTGCCGAGCGGCAGGATGTCATGACTGGAAAGGTTTAGCGATGGAGACGCTGGCAGCAGACCTTCCGGAAAGATTGGGGCACACGGAAACGACCGCATCAAAAGCCCGGCTGCGTCTTTGGTTACGCCTTCTCAAAGCGCAAAAGCAAATCGAAGGACAGGTCCGCGAATTCCTCCGCCAGAGCCATGACACAACGCTCCCACGCTTCGATGTACTGGCAGCCCTTTACCGGACACGGGATGGTATGATGATGGGCGCCCTTTCTGGCGAATTGAAAGTATCAAACGGCAACGTGACGGGCATTGTCGACCGTCTTGTTGCCGACGATCTCGTTGAAAGGGTCCCGGTAGAAGGCGACCGCCGGGCCATGAAAGTACGGCTGACCCCGGAAGGCCGCACCACATTCGAAACACAAGCTGAGGCCCATGAAGCGCTGATCGATCGTCTTCTTGGCGGGCTCGGCGTGGACGAGGCGGACGCCCTTTCGACGGCCCTTCTCGGAATTGCCGAAACGGCGGAGCAATCAATCGAGACGCACAGCGCGACAAGCCGAACGCAGGAATGACCATGGCCCCGGAACATTTCAATTTAGCAATCAAGGACAACGTCGCCCATATCTCGCTCAAGGGCGCCGAGCGCAAAAATCCCCTCACCTTTGAAAGTTACGCCGAACTCCGCGACTGGTTTAGAAACCTCGTCTACGAAGAGGACATTGCCGCAGTGGTCTTTGAACCGAACGGCGGGAATTTCTGCTCCGGTGGCGACGTCCACGACATCATCGGTCCGTTGATAAAAATGGATATGAAGGGTCTCTTGACCTTCACCCGCATGACGGGAGATCTCGTCAAGGCCATGGTGAATTGCGGCAAGCCGGTCATCGCGGCGGTCGATGGCGTTTGTGTCGGAGCAGGCGCAATCATTGCGATGGCGAGCGATCTAAGATTAGCCACCCCTCAAGCAAAGACTGCATTCCTCTTCAATCGTGTCGGACTTGCGGGCTGCGATATGGGAGCGTGCGCCATTCTGCCTCGCATCATCGGTCAGGGCCGCGCCGCCGAGCTTCTCTACACCGGCCGAACTATGAGCGCAGAAGAGGGCGAGCGATGGGGATTTTACAATCGGATTGTCGATGTCAGTGAGTTGACTCACGAAGCGTCGAAATTAGCGCAAAGGATCGCCTCAGGTCCCAATTTCGCGAACATGATGACCAAGACCATGCTCGCCCAGGAATGGGCGATGAGCATCGAACAGGCAATCGAAGCGGAAGCCCAGGCTCAGGCGATCTGTATGCAGACCGGCGATTTCAAACGCGCTTATGATGCTTTTGTTGCCCGCGAAAAACCGGTCTTCGAGGGCAATTGATGGCGGATCAATCCTTTCTTGACTGGCCCTTTTTCGAAACGCACCACCGCGCGCTTGCAGGACGCATCGAAGACTGGGCAAGTTCAAATCTTCCGGTCGATCACGGCGATGTCGATCAGGCCTGCCGCGACCTCGTTAAAACCCTCGGGCGCGCCGGTCTCCTGCAACACACGGCATCGGAGACCGGCGCTCCACTCGATGTCCGGGCGCTTTGCCTGACAAGAGAAATCCTCGCACGCCACGACGGGCTCGCGGACTTCGCATTCGCTATGCAAGGCCTTGGTACCGGTGCGCTCACGCTTTTCGGCACACCGGAACAGCGTGCGTGGCTTAAGCGCACGACGACTGGTGAGGCGATCTCAGCTTTCGCACTCACCGACCCGGCGTCTGGCTCAGACGTTGCCAACATGACAGGATCCGCAGTCAAAGACGGCTCAGACTATGTCCTGAATGGCAGAAAAACCTGGATCTCAAATGGCGGGATCGCAGATTTCTACTGCACATTCATGCGGACGGGAGAGGGACCTGGTGCCAAAGGTATTTCGGCATTTCTTGTCCCGGCCAATACGCCCGGCCTTTTAGTTGAAGAGCGATTGGAGGCCGTCGCGCCCCATCCGCTAGCGACCCTTCACTTCGACGATTGCCGTCTTCCAACCGAAGCCTTGATCGGTGCATCGGGGGCTGGCTTCAAGATCGCCATGGCGGTCCTCGACGTATTTCGTTCAACGGTTGCTGCAGCTGCTTTGGGATTTGCAAGGCGCGCACTCGACGAAAGCCTCAAACGAACTTCAGAACGCGAGCTCTTCGGTGCTCCTCTCTTCGATCTTCAGATGGTGCAAGGCCATCTGGCAGACATGGCGCTCGATGTTGATGCGTCTGCTCTTCTTGTCTACCGCGCGGCCTGGCTTAAGGATCAAGGTGTTACCCGTGTCAGTCGCGAAGCGGCAATGGCGAAGCTACACGCAACTGAGCAGGCGCAGAAGATCATTGATCAGGCGGTCCAGCTCCATGGCGGTGATGGCGTACGAAAGGGGCACATCACTGAGCAGCTTTATCGCGAAATCCGTGCCCTGCGGATTTATGAAGGGGCAAGTGACGTCCAGAAAGTGATTATCGCCCGCCAACCGCTCGGTTCACCGCTCGCCGCGCAAAAGGGAGGAAACTGATATGCTCGGCCCGACCGCTCATGTGGACACGTTTGCAAGAGACAACTTGCCCCCCAAAACGCAATGGCCGGAGTTCAGGTTAGACGCGTTTGACTATCCCGATCACCTGAACGCCGCTGTTGAGTTAACGGACAAAATGGTTGAACAGGGTTTTGGCGACCATGTCGCCCTGATCGGAAATGGGCGCAGACGCACTTACAAAGAACTTACCGATTGGACCAATAGGCTGGCGGCAGCCCTTAAAGACAACCTTGGCGTGAAGCCCGGAAACCGGGTCCTTATCCGCTCAGCGAACAATCCGGCCATGGTCGCGTGCTGGCTGGCTGCAACGAAAGCGGGTGCGGTGGTCGTCAATACGATGCCTCTTCTGCGGGCTAATGAACTCTCGAAGATCGTTGATATCGCAGAAATTTCACTCGCGCTCTGTGATACGCGCTTGATGGATGAACTCGTTGCTGTGGCCAAAGACAGCAAGTTTCTTCAAAAAGTTGTCGGCTTTGATGGAACGGCGAACCACGATGCCGAACTCGACCGGCTCGCGCTAGAAAAGCCGGTCGCCTTCGATGCAGTGAAAACCGGTCGCGATGACGTCGCACTCCTCGGTTTCACATCCGGCACAACAGGAACACCGAAAGCGACGATGCACTTTCATCGTGATCTCATGATCATTGCAGACGGTTACGCGAAAGAAGTCCTGAATGTTGTTCCAGATGACGTCTTCGTCGGATCACCACCCCTTGCCTTTACGTTCGGTCTCGGCGGTCTTGCAATCTTCCCGCTGAGATTTGGTGCGGCGGCAACGTTGCTTGAACAGGCAACACCGCCGAACATGATCGAAATCATTGAAACCTATAAGGCGACCGTTTGCTTCACCGCTCCGACCGCTTATCGCGCCATGCTTGCAGCTATGGATGCTGGCGCGGATCTCTCATCGCTTAGGGCTGCGGTCTCAGCTGGCGAAACGCTTCCAGCTCCCGTTTACGAGGACTGGATGAAGAAAACCGGGAAACCAATGCTCGACGGGATCGGGTCGACGGAACTTCTCCATATCTTCATTTCGAACCGATTCGGCGATAGCCATCCGGCTTGTACAGGTAAACCGGTGACAGGTTATGAAGCGAAAATCGTTGACGACGCTATGAATGAAATCGCGCCCGGAATCGTTGGACGCCTTGCGGTTCGCGGACCGACGGGATGCCGCTATCTCGCTGACGACCGCCAGCAGAATTATGTTCAGGATGGCTGGAACATTACGGGTGACAGTTTCTCGATGGACGAAGAGGGATACTTTCATTTTGCCGCCCGCAACGATGATATGATCGTGTCATCGGGATACAACATCGCCGGGCCTGAGGTTGAGGCAGCGCTCCTTTCCCACGAAGCCGTTGCAGAATGCGCAGTAATTGGCGCGCCCGATCCGGAACGCGGCGCAATCGTCGAAGCCCATGTGGTTTTGAAGAATGCACCTGACGCGGGCGATATGCTGAAGAAATCGCTGCAGGATCATGTCAAAGCGGAAATCGCACCATTCAAGTATCCACGCTCGATCGTCTTTACAGATGCATTACCGAAGACAGAAACAGGCAAGATCCAGCGTTTTCGCTTACGTACACAGTCATAAGGTGTTGCGGCGGTTTGGTTCGATAGGGAGACGAAGCTGATGCATGAAATCATACAACCCGACGGTTGGGCTCCTGCGAAAGGCTATGCGAACGGCGTTTTGACGCGATCCGGCACCCTTTATGTCGGTGGACAGATCGGCTGGAACGAGAAAAAGATTTTCGAATCTCGCGATTTCATCGGTCAGATGACACAGGCGCTTAAGAACATCGTCGCGGTCGTGGAGAAAGCAGGCGGGAAACCATCCGATATCGTGCGGCTCAACTGGTATGTCACTGACAAGGAAGACTATCTCGCCAACCAAAGGGAAGTCGGCGAAGCCTACCGATCAATCCTCGGACGTCATTTTCCAGCGATGACAATGGTGGTCGTCAGCGCGCTGGTCGAAGATGACGCGCTCGTAGAGATCGAGGCGACCGCTGAACTAGCAGCGGTTTGAAGCATAAAATCTCTTTTTGAAGAGCACCGGTAACATGAATAAAAACCTTGTTTAGACTTTGTTATCTTTAATAAAATTTATATGCGGTTCAGATCACCGCATGCATCACGCCGCAATTGTGACATAATTGACGCGCTCGAATTTGAATCGCGAGTCAAAGGGCCGATTCTTCGATTTTCGCTGTCCGATCTTTTGCATTCCCATACCCCACTGTTTTATTTTGCCTAACAACGCGCACTGCGCCTGTTGGCGCGGTAGGATTTGTTGGGACCAATATGAAAAAGTTTATCGGTGTAAGCACGCTCGCGCTTTGTTGCGCCCTTTTTTCGGGCAATGCGTCGGCCATTTCCCTGAACGAGGCGGTATCAATCGCTGTACAGACAAGTCCCGAAGTTGGCCAGGCTGTTGAGAACCGCGAAGCAGTGGAATTCGAACTGCGGCAGGCCCGCGGCCTTTATCTGCCAAGCGTTGATCTGGAAGCGTTTGGTGGCGGACGCCGACTGGCGAGCCCGACCCGCACTAGCGTCGGCTTTCTTGGGACCGGTCTCAGCCCGGCACAAGCTTCACTCGTTGTGACGCAATCGCTCTATCAAAGTGGAGCACGGCGTGCGGAAATCGAACGGCAGGCTTCACGGGTCGATGGCGCATCTTTCCGGGTGCTTGAGCGCAGCAGCTCCATCGGCCTCCAGGTTGTCGAGCAATATCTTGAATACCTTCTCCAACTTCAGATCCGAAAAGGGGCGCTTGCCAATCTTTCCTTTCACCGCCGCATTTCCGGTGACATTGAATCCGCTATTTCGGGTGGGACGCTGACCGAAGCAGATCGCCAGCAAGTGAAAGAACGCTTGTTTGCTGCGGAAGCGAGACTGAAAGAAGCAGAAGAAGCAGCGTCAGCAGCCTCAATCAACTTTTTTCGTTTGGTCGGTCAGCCACTGAAAAGCGCGCAACGCCCAACGCCAGCGCGCAAAGTGATCCCGGCAAGCCTCACCGGTGCCATTGCGCTAGGGAAACAGAAAAACTCACGCATCCGCGCCGCAAAAGCCGATGTCGATGCGAGCGACGCCGACGTGCGTGCAGCACGCGCGCAGCGCGGACCGCAAATTCTAGCAGAAGCACGCAGCCGGATCGGTTTCGACGTAGACGGTTCCGATGGCCGCACCTCCGACATTGAGGGCAGGCTTGTTGCTCGCTGGAACCTTTACCGTGGCGGTATCGATCGTGCGAATGAACAGGAACAGGTTCGCCGGGCAAGTGAACAGCGCCTCGTTCTTGCACAAGCTTACCGAGAAGTTGAAGCAGCTGTCAGAATCTCCTGGGACCGCCGGAACCGGCAGGTCGATCTCGCCCGCACGTTACGCCAGCAGGCGCGGGAAAATGCGAGCCTCGTCAATTCTTATGAAAGACAGTTCGGTGTGGGGCGCCGGTCTCTTCTTGACGTCTTGGACGCTCAGAACACCCGCTTCAATTCGGACGTTTTGAGCACGTCAGCAAACTTCGCCGCCCTTTTCTCTGAGTATCAGCTCCTTGCAGCAACCGGCCAACTGCTCCATTCTCTTGGTGTCGACCACCCTGTTCAGGCGGAAGCATACGGGCGGATCGAATTCCGAGTTCGCGAAACACAGGATGCCGACGCCTATTATCGCGAAGATTCACGGCAGGTAAACGAATTGCCGTTAGATTTGCTGGCACCGTTTCGCAAGAAGAATTAACGGCTGATATCAAACAATACGGTAAGGAGCATCGACCGTGGCGCTCGACCGGGGATCCGAGGATCAAGGCGAGGCGCTGCCAAAACGCTCCAGCAAAGACGAGAGCCAGGCAAATGCTTCCCTCGCCGCAGGGAGTGGCGCAAGCCTGAGGATCGCCTTTCGACTGATCGCGCGCAGCCTCGGCCGCTCCGATTCGGAGACTGTCCTTTTCTTCGATCTTCCCCTTGATCCGCAGAAGGTGGATTTCCTCGAAATCGAACGTCTAGCCGATAATGTCGGTTTGGACGTAACCGCTGCGCACGCGCGCGGCGACCGCCTGTCCAATATCGATCTACCCGTTCTTATGAAGCTGGCTGACGGCACTTACGCAGGGCTCATAGACCGCGAACAGGACGGGAGTTGGATCGGTGTCATGCCGGGTGAGCAATCTGCGCGGAAGATACCAGCAGATGATCTTCAGGGTGTGAAGATCGCCGATCTTTATTCATTCTCTCGGCCTTACCGGAACGACGACGAGCGCGCTCAATTTGACGGTCAAAGCCACATCAAGAAATCACACTGGCTCTTCGGAAGTCTCGCGAAACACTGGAGCGCCTATGCGTATGTGGCCCTGGCGACGTTGTTCATCAACCTGATCGGTCTTGTCACACCGCTCTTCATCATGAACGTTTATGACCGAATTCTTCCGAACAAAGCGACCTCCAGCCTTCTCGCTCTCGCCATCGGAGTCGTCATAGCCCTAATCTTCGATCTGCTCCTGAAGCTGGCGCGAGCGCGGCTGATCGACCAAACCGGCCGTACGGCCGATCAACGAATATCGACGCTGATCTTTGAAAAAATTCTCAACACCACATTAGCGGCACGTCCTGCTTCGACAGGTGATCATGCGAACCGTGTCAGTCAATTCGAATTCTTGCGGGAGTTTTTTTCCTCGACCACGGTTACGACCTTCATCGATTCAATCTTCGTGCTCCTTTTTCTCGTGGTCATTTACTACGTCGCCGGTTGGCTCTTCGTCATACCGCTTGTCGCGTTCCTGATAACTCTCGCGATCGGCCTTGTTGCGCAATATCGGATTGGCCGCAAAGTGGCGCAGGCTGCAAATGAGAGTGCTGAACGCCAATCCCTTCTGGTCGAGACCATTTCCACCATGGAAACCGTTAAGACGCTGATGGCTGAGCGCCCGCTCCTCGACCGCTGGAAGGAGTTGTCAAAGAACGCGTCCAAGACCACGCTCGATCTGAAACAATTGTCATCAGGAGCGACCAACTGGACACAATATGTTCAGCAGATGGTCGCTATCTTGATGGTGGTCTTCGGCGTTTACGAATTTGCAGAAGGTCGGTTGTCTGCCGGCGCCATCATTGCGGTTGTCATGTTGTCGGGTCGTACAGTTGCCCCGTTATCTCAAATTGCGCTCACCCTCGCCAAAGTGCGTCAAGCGCGGCTTTCCCTAAAAATCATCGACCAGATCATGGCGCAGCCAGAGGATCGCCCAAAGAGTGCGGGCTTTGTCAGCCGGGAAATCTCCGACGGTGGCTTGACGTTCTCAAAGGTCGGTTTTCGTTATCCCGGCACTGACCAAGCTGTCCTTAATGAATTGAGTTTTGCAATCAAGCCAGGCGAGCGAGTCGGGATCATTGGCAAGATCGGTTCCGGCAAGACCACGGTCGGACGTCTCCTCAGCGGTCTTTATCAGGCGGAAGAGGGAAGCGTCCTGATCGATGGGATTGACATCAGACAATACCATCCAGCGACGGTTCGAAGCGCGGTCGCTTTTGCAAATCAATCTACCGATCTTTTTTCCGGCACGTTGAAAGACAATTTGAAGATCGGCAATCCGCTCGCATCCGATGCTGACGTTGTCCGTGTGGCAGGCCTCACCGGGGTCGACGATTTCGCGTCCCGTCATCCGCGGGGGTTTGATATGCCGGTCGGCGAACGGGGCACCAATCTTTCCGGCGGCCAACGTCAAGCCGTTGCTATTGCTCGCCTTTTGTTATGCGATCCCAAGATTGTTTTTCTCGACGAACCGTCAGGCGCCATGGACCTTGCCTCTGAACGCCATCTGATGAAGACCCTGGCGAAGGCATTTGATCAGGATGTGACGGTAGTCATTTCAACTCACCGCTATAGCCTGTTGGAGCTGGTTGACCGCCTGATCGTACTTGATCGCGGCCGCGTTGTTGCCGATGGTCCAAAAGCACAAGTTCTCGAAGCGCTGAACACGCAATTGCGCGCGCGCAGAGGGAAGACGGCGAACCAAACTTCCGCCGCCACAAAAACCAATGATACCGGGACAAATACTTCAAACTGACATGGACCGCTCAGCCTCCCCCCGCCTTGTCATTTTGCTTTGTTTCGCCTTCATGGCGAGTTTTCTCACTTGGGCGTCTTTTACCGAGATCGAAGAGGTCGCTCGCGGTGATGGCAGGGTCATCCCGGCAGGCCGTACCCAGTCGATCCAGGCAACCGAACCTGGAGTGGTCACGGAAATTGCCGTTCAGATCGGGCAGGTCGTCGACAAGGGCCAACTTGTCGTTCGGCTCGACGACACCGCGACACAGTCAGATCTCGGGGAAGTTGAAGCAAGGTCGCGTGCTTTGGAGGCGAGGATCGCCCGCCTTGAACTTGAAGAACGCGGCGAGTTTGACGCTGACTTTATTTGTCCCCCGAATGTGCGCGAGAGAGCACCGGAAATCTGCGAGAATGAGCGGCAGCTTCTCACATTGGACCGGACGAATTACGAAAATTCCCTCTCGGTTCTTCGCCAGCGGGTCATTCAGCGGGAACGCGAACTTGAGGAAACGCGCGCCAATATCAATCGTCTGGAAGGTGCCTTTGAGATTTCTCAGCGCGAATTCGAATTGATCAAACCGCTTGCCGCAGAACGCCTTGTCGCGCAAACAGAACTGATCAGAGTTGAGCGGGAGGTGAATAATCACCGCGGGAAACTCGCCGTCAGCCGCGAAGCGGTTCCAAGACTTCAAGGCGCAATTGAAGAGGCTCGCCTTCAAATGCGCGAACTCACGCTCCAATTCCGGCGCGATGCCCTAACTCGAAAGACCGAAGCGCTCGCGGAGCTTTCCGTTCTGCGGGAAACCGCACGCGGCGAGACTTCAAGGGTTGCCCGCACCGATATCACGACACCGGTCGATGGCGTTATCAATACCATGCAGGTGAATACGATCGGTGCCTTTGTCAGACCCGGCGATGTCATTGCAGAAGTCGTTCCGACATCAGAAGAACTTCTGATCGAGGCACGCATCTCACCAAACGACGTTGCTTTCGTGCTTCCCGGTCAACTGGCACGCGTCAAAATCACCGCTTTCGACTTTTCCGTCTACGGTGCGCTTGATGGCGAAGTGATTACAATCGGGTCCGATAGTATTCTGGATGAAAAGACAGGCGAACCATACTTCGAAGCCCGCATAAGGACGAAAACAGCGTATCTTGAAAGGGGTGGTGAACGGTTTCAAATCACGCCGGGCATGATCTCGACTGCAGACATCCTCACAGGCAAGAAAACGGTTCTAAGTTACCTCTTAAAACCATTGAACAAAGTTCAGCAGGAAGCTCTGAGCGAACGATGACTGAAACCGACGGGGATAAGGACAAGACTACCGACGATGCGGCAGACAGCTCCTACAACCCGATTTTCAGGGCGATAAAGGCTGGCGGTCGCCGACGCGGTCTGAAACTTGAACGTTGTTTCTGGGACGCTCTCCAGACAATTTCAAAGCGCAGCGGTCGTTCCCTCACACAAATTATAGAAGATCTCGAGGAAGAAGGCCGCAAGGCCGCCATACCCAGCCTTCCCGGGAACCTTACATCTGCACTGAGGGTCTTCGCGCTAACGACGCTGCAGAAAACCGAATCTCGCCACTTACAAAAGGCTTCACTTGACACTTTAAGGATTGTTCTCGGGGCTTGCCCCACCCCTGCATTTGCGTTGGCCCTCACCAAACCGGATAGATACTTCAATCCGGCATTCATCCGATATTTGCGGACAACTCTCCCGGGTGCCGCAAGCGATACGGTCGAACGGAGTTTGCGCCTTCAAATCGATATGCCGCTTGCTGACCTCAAACGCGAACTAGATGAGAACGCCACGGGTACCGTGGAACTGGGTTTCGCTATCGGCGTTGATGAACGCCGTGTCCGAGGACGACTACGCGCTGTCACGGCCCCATCGACCGATGACGCCGTCATTGGTTACGTGATCCAATAAACGGGGCCGTCGGGTGAATTCTAGAAGAGCGGGACAGCCTGGAGGTCTGATGCGTCATTATCGCCATAAGCAGGACGTATAGACGGTATCGGAATTCCGCTCCCAAATGACGCGGCGGTGGGACCGGCCATGCCTGCAAGCTGCGTTTTTTGCGGGAGCGCTTTGCCGTGCAGGAATGACCGTTCAGCAGCGAATGAATAAAGCGGCTGATAATGTGAGATCGCACTGTCAGCCAAAACCTGGTCACTCAGATTGTCGAGGATGAAATACCCCTGATTGGTGTTGACCGCGAGAACCGCGTGGTAAAGGTTCCGGGCTTTGTCCTTGAGGACAACAAGGGACAGACTTTCTGCTGGAACGCCCAAATCGCGGAGCATGGCATATTTGAGGATCGCGAAGTCTTCGCAATCGCCATAACCATTACTGGCTGTCTCCGAAGCGTCAGCCCAGTAATCAAGATGACCATAGGCTTCGTAGTCTTCCCGGTAGGTAATTGCATCATTCACGATGCGGTTCACTCTATCCAGCGCCTGGTAGAGTCCAATGCCGCCGTTGAGTGAACCGATATCATCCGAAACTTCGCATTCAAGTCCGGAGAAGCAGACGCTATCTGCGATAGAAGTCTCGACATTGGCGCGGACCCGCTGCCATTCAGACTTCGTTTTCACCGCCGAAAAAGAGAGGGCAGCCGTTCCGAAAACGCTATCCCGAATTGTACTCGGGGCTGCAGCCGTTTGCTTGTTCGAGATGGACGCGCCCTCTTCTCCAACGCCGAGCGCAGCATGAGCATGCCCGCTGATTCCAGCACACAGTGCGAAGACCAACAAAGTACGACAAAATGAATACGTGAGGAATGGCATGAAAGCTCCCGTTTGCAGGGAGCCTAGCCAATAAAAATTGAGGCTCTGTCAGCCCATTCATTAAAGTTTTCACAAAATACTATGATTAATCAATGTGTTGTGAAATATCGCTGATTTCCTTAAAATGCGATATACATATTATAATATGCTAATCCGTTAACCATTAGTAACTTCTCGCAGAAAAAGCATATTATTATATGTATTTTTATGAACAAAAGCTTGCATAAGACCAACCATTCTTATTTAAATTCGATCAAACGAAGAACCCTAACAACGAGCCGGCCAACGGCCGCCCAGTCGGGCACAAATTTTCCGGAGAAAAAGTATGGCGATTGATCAATCCGATCAGGCAGCAGCAGTGCAAACAAATCAGAACAATACCGCTCTGCTGCCAGATCAGAAGGTGTCGCGTAACAGCCTGAACGCGTCCGAGACGCTTTTCGTCCAGTCGACTGGTGATACCGATAGCCCGGCTGTAAACACAGATCAGAGCCCGGAAGCGCAGACCGATCCAAGCGTTCCAACCTTCATCGCACCGAACGCCGACAACGTTGTAGAACTTCCCGCAACCGTATCCTTCGACAACGCACGCATTGAAAACGGAAGCCTATATCTGACCCAGCCGGACGGCAGCGTGATTGTCATCGAAAACGCTGCTGCAAATCTACCGACTTTCGTGATCGCGGGGATCGAATTGCCACGCGAGGCCCTGCAAGTCGCGCTCGCAGAAAGCGGTATCAACATCGCCGCCGGACCGGACGGCGCTGGCCTCACAACCCAGCCTAATGGTTCGGGTGGGGATTTTGGGACACCCGTACCGGATATCGGAGATGCTCCTGGCCCAGGCGGTCTTCTTGGATTAACGGAACTGGGCTTCGGCGTCGGCGGTGTAGATGACCTGCCGTTTCTTGGGCTCGGCGCTCTTGGTGCGACGATCACCGTAAGCGACGACATTCCATCCATTACTGTTGACGAAACCGACTTTGAGACGGATTCATCAGTTGATTTCTCAACTGTCTTTGCGATCGAAGATGGCGTTGATGCGCCGACTTTCGCGCTTGCATTATCAGACACGAGCGTCGATTCCGGCCTTGTCGATTCAATTACCGGCGAACCTGTCATTCTGACGGTGAGTGCTGACGGAACAATTATCACCGCAGCAACGGAAACGACCGGGCTTGAAGTCTTCACACTTACACTCGATCCGGCAACGGGTATCGCAACGCTTGATCAGTCGCGCGCAATCATCCACACCGATCCGACGGATCCGAATGAGTTAAGCGAGGCACTTCCTGATGGCGCTGTTCTGATCACAGCCAGTGTGACGGGCGCGGACGGTGCAGTCGTTTCTGCAAGCGCAGACATCTCCGGCGTCATTGGGTTCTTCGACGACGCTCCGTTCCTTTCTGAATCCTTCAGCGAACCTTTCTTCGTATCAGAAGGCGGAGACGGCGTAGATCCTGCACTGACGACCTTTTCTGGATCGCTCGCTTCTCTCGTTGAAACCGGGAACGATGAACCGGGATCTTTCCTTCTGTCACTTGACGGGGTTGACCCCATCGATCGCACGGCCGGCGGGGAACCGATTACGCTGACCGTTTCTGACGACGGTACACTTTTGACCGGTACTGCCGATGGCGTGACGATCTTCACCTTCGAATTGACGGACCCGGCCGCTGGCGATTTTACGTTCTCGGTATTCCAACCGATCGACCTTCAGGAGACCGACCCGGAAGGCCTCCAGGAGATTGATTTCTCACCTTTCATTAGCTTCCTTGACGAAGACGGCGACCCGGTCGACGTCCCGGCCGAGAGCGTCATTGCTTTCGTCGTGGACGCCACGCCCGACGAGGAACTCAGCGCCAGTGTTCTGGTCGGGCTTGAATTTCTCGGCCGACCGGAGCTTGCCGAAACGGAAAACGGTATCGAATTCGTCTTCGATCCAGCCAGCAACAGCTTTTCGCTGATTGATGAGGATCTCGGCAATCTTGGCGACTTTGGCCTCGACGGATTCGGGTCTTTCGGTCTGGTTGACGAAGCTGAAGCACTCGCTTTTCTGACCTCACAAAACCTGACGGATTTCTTCGGCGATCCGGTCAATCTGGTGCGAGCGGAAGGCGACAGTCTGATCTTTTCAAGCGCCAATGCTGATGTTTTCAGCCTGACGTTAGATGATCCGGCGACAGGAACCTTCACTGTTGATTTGCTGTCATTCGTTAGTGACGACGATGGCGGTCTTCTCAATGTCGATCTCTCAGGGTTCATTCAACTCATTGATTTTGACAACAGCCCAACAACGTTGGCCGACGGATCGGTTGCATTCTCCAACCAGATCCTGATTGGAAGCGCAGGCGTCGATATCATCATTGGAACGGAGGAAAAAGACCTTCTCGTCGGTGGCGCTGAGAACGACATACTGCGCGGAAATGGGGGAGATGACATCCTTGAGGGCGGGGCTGGTGACGATTCGCTCGATGGCGGAAGCGGTAATGATACGGCGAGCTTTGCCACATCGCCAGCCGCTGTCACTGTCGATCTTGCGGCGGGAACCGCAACAGGCCAGGGTGAAGACACTCTGGAAAACATCGAAAACGTTTTCGGCTCAGTAAATAACGACACCTTGCTTGGGGATGGTGACGAAAACATTCTTGCCGGTTCGTTTGGCAACGACGACATTTCCGGTCGTGGCGGCAATGACACGTTGTTCGGAGGTTTTGGCGCAGACGACCTTTTCGGTGGTTTCGGCAATGATGACCTTTTCGGCGGAACGGGAGCGGACGATCTTTTCGGAGGATTTGGTGCGGACGATCTTTTCGGCAACAGCGGCGACGATGCCCTCTTTGGCGGCTTCGGCAATGATGACCTCTTCGGCGATGGCGGCGAGGATCTACTAGTTGGTGGCGTTGGAAACGATGACCTGTTCGGCGGCAGCGGCAATGACAACCTGTTTGGCAATGGCGGCCAGGATTTGCTTGTTGGTGGATTCGGGAATGACCGTCTCAGCGGCGGTGTAGGCGCCGACGATCTCTTCGGTGGCTTGGGGAACGATGACCTCTTCGGCAACGGCGGGCGGGATTTGCTTGTTGGTGGCTTCGGGAACGACAATCTCCGCGGAGGCGGGGGCGCAGACGATCTCTTCGGCGGTTCCGGCAATGACGACCTCTTCGGCAATGGCGGTGCAGACGTCTTAGATGGCGGCACGGGTCAGGACGATCTGTTTGGCGGCGGCGGAGCAGACGAATTGCGCCTCGGCGGGACAGGCCCAGGGTTCCCGGGTGTTGAAATCGGAACCACTGTCAGTGGGGGCGGCGGTACGGACCGTCTGGTTCTTCAATCAGACATACTCGTTGACGACTTTACACCGGTGAGCGTTGAAGAGATCGACACGAATGGTTTTGAAATCGACGGCACCTTCGGGAGCAACACCATCGATCTCTCCTCTATCGA
>JBCDCZ010000067.1:0-17481 GCA_039180865.1 Pseudomonadota bacterium
CACTCCTGCGTCGGGTCCTTGCACTTCGATCTTTCCGAAGGCGGACGCATCGAAGATTGCCGCTTCCTCATGAGCAACGCGGACTTCTTCGGCGACATTTTCGAACCAGTCCGGGCGGTCAAACCGCAGGACAGGCTCCGCTTTCATTCCGAAATAAAGCGGCCGTTCCCAACCGTAGAACTGACCGAAATGGGCGCCAGCTTCGCGGTATTCCGCATCGAGCGGCAGTGGACGCAGATTGCGAGCGGTCTTTAATTGCTTTCCGGGATAGGCAATATCGTAATGCGTTCCGAGGATTTCCGGCGCACGCGCCATCAGATGGTCAACCGAATTGAAGATTGGAGCGAAACGCTTCGCATCCGCTTCGCCGAGATCATAGGCGGTGTGGCCATGGACGATGCAATGGGCAAGATTCATCCCTGCCCCGCCACCACTTGCAAGGCCGACCGAGTTCATTCCGCAGCCGAGAAACAGACCACGGGTTTCCGCCGTCTCGCCCAACATGAAAGTTCCATCCGGCGTGAAACTCTCCGGGCCATTTAAGAGCATCTTCACTTCCGCTGTTTCCAGAACCGGCAAACGGTGAAGTGCCGCCTCCATCATCGGTTCGAAATGATCCCAATCTTCTGGGAGAAGGCCAAACTCGAAACTCTCGTTCAACACACCGGGCGCAATCGGCTTTCCCATCGGCTCAAAACAGCCGACCAACAATCCGCCGCTATCATCACGAATGTAAAGATGGCTGTCATGATCGCTGAGCGTCGGAGTGTTTCCGACAATCCCTTCAACCGGCTTCGTCAGAAGATAAAAGTGCTCGCAGGCAAGGGCTGGAACTTCAGCGCCCGCCATGGCGCCGACTTCTCGGGACCAAAGCCCGGCGCAAAGGGCCACCGCATCGCACATGATCGTGCCCTTTGTGGTCTCGACACCCGTAATCCGACCATTTTCAGTCAAGATCCCCGTCACGCCCGTCTCTTCGAAGATCTTCGCACCCAGGTCTTTCGATGCCTTAACGAGCGCGGCACACACATCGCTAGGCGAAACCCGTCCATCATCGGGCGACCATACAGCTCCCAGAACGTCATCGCCGTTCATGAGCGGCCATCGCTCCAAAGCCTCCCCCTTGCTCACCGATACCGCATTGATGCCGTAAGCATAGGCCAAAGCCTCCTGCCGCTTCACATGAATAAGCCGGTCTTCGGTCGTCGCAATCGAGAGCGACCCCTTCTGGATCCATCCGACCGATTGCCCTGTCTCAGCTTCCAACTGCGCGTACAAATCCACCGAGTACTGGATCATCCGGGTGAGATTCTTAGAATGCCTCAGTGCCCGTACCTGCGCCGCGGAGTGCCAGGTCGTCCCGGACGTGAGCTTGTTTCGCTCCAAGAGAACAGCGTCGCCAACGCCCATTTTCGCAAGGTGATAGAGCGTTGAGCAGCCCATAATCCCGCCGCCGATGACAACGACCGAGGCGTGCGATGGGAGATCGATATCAGGCATGACGTGTCCTCCGAAATCAATCATAAAACATTTGTTTCATTAGTTGACAACACAAAAAACATTTGAAACAGTTGGTTTCAGATTTTGGGAGGAATCTGGTGGCAAGACCCGCGCCTATCGAAGACCGGATCACTGAAAACTATACCGCCATGAGCTCTAAGTTGCGCAAGGCGGCGGATTTCGTTGCCGATAATCCAGTCGATGTCGCGACCCGCTCCCTGCGCTCGGTGGCAGCCTCGTCCGGGGTCTCGCCCGCAACCTTCTCCCGCCTTGCCCGGGTGCTCGGCTATGACGATTACGAGGAAATGCGCGAAGCGGGACGTGCTGCAGTCGGACAGCGGCTGGTCCCGTTTTCTGAACGCGCCCAGGCGATCCGACGCGGTGATCAGAGCGCGGCGCATTTCATTCACAAACAGGCCGCTGCATGCATCCAGAACATCGATTATCTTGAACAGAATCTGCAACCTGAACGCCTTCAGGAAGCAGTCGATCTTTTATTTCGGGCGAACAAGGTGCTCTTGATCGGGGCCTTGGGATCAGCCGGCGTCATCGAATATTTCGCTTATCAGGCGCAGTTTCTTGCCCGTGACTGGACAGTTGCCGGGCGTGGTGGGACGTCGATTGCCGCCTCTTTCGCGCAAATGCAGGCGGATGATGCGGTGATTGTGCTCACAAAGTCACCCTATTCCGGCCAGGCGCTCAGCGCCCTTCGCGTTGCAAATCGGAACGAGTTCAAAACTTTAGTATTGACAGACAGCCATTCCTCGCCTGCTCTTGAGTATGCTGACAAATATTTCGTCATACCCACGGAGACAGCGAATTTCTTTTCTTCCTATGCGGCAACATTGGTTTTGATCGAAACCATGATGTCGATGCTGATTGCCAAGGTCGGACCTGACGCTGAAGCCCGGATCAAGGCAACTGAAGAACAAACCCGCAGACTGGGTGAAAACTGGTCTGCATAAGAATCCGAAACCAGGGAGGTACATCTATATGTTCGGAAAACTGAAGCTAACGGTGGCCGCGCTTGCCACTGCAACAGCATTGGGTGGCGTTGCGCATGCCCAGCAAACCTTCATCACCATCGGTACCGGTGGTGTGACGGGCGTTTACTATCCAACCGGTGGCGCGATCTGCCGTTTGGTGAATAAGGGCCGCAAAGAGCACGGTATCCGCTGCTCAGTCGAATCGACTGGCGGGTCCGTCTACAACACACGGACGATCCGTGAAGGCGAGCTCGATTTCGGTGTGGTTCAATCTGACGTTCAGTCAGCCGCCATGGAAGGCGTGCGCGCTTTCGCAAATGACGAGCCTTACGGTAATCTTCGTGCGGTTTTCTCGGTCCATCCGGAGCCAATGCACGTAATGGTGCGTGCCGATGCCGGGATCAGTTCCGTTGCCGATATGAAAGGCAAGCGGGTCAATATCGGTAACCCGGGCTCAGGAACGCGCGTTCTTGCCGACACGCTCATGGAAGCAGCGGGCGTGACACCGGCTGACTTTGCTCTTGCAGCCGAGTTGAAATCGTCCGAGCAGTCAGCAGCCCTTTGTGACGGCAAAATCGATGCGGCGATCTGGGCAGCGGGTCTTCCGAACGGTTCTTCGATGGAAGCGACATCAACTTGCGCCATCACAATCCTGGATCTCACCACGTCAGGCACTGATAAGGTGCTTGCGAAGTTCCCGGCCTATGCGGCTGCGACCATTCCGGGTGGCCTTTATCCGGGCAACGACAGCGACATCGCATCATGGGGACCGAAAGCAACGTTCGTGACCGATGCAGGCACGCCGGACAAGGTTGTGTACACGCTCGTGAAGTCGATCTTCGAGAATTTCGATGATTTCAAGAAGCTGCATCCGGCCTTCGGCAATCTCACCGAAGCGCAGATGATCAAAGACGGCCTTTCCGCTCCGCTCCATCCAGGCGCTGAGCAGTATTACAAGGAACGCGGCTGGCTCTAATCCCAAGCGGGATCTGACACAAAGGTTCTCACCGCGTTTGCGGTGGGAACCATGACATATCGACAAAAAGGCGGGGGCCATGAGTGATAAAGCGGGAGAGAATACCTCCTCGGTAGAGGATATTGTTGCAGAGGCAGATACCGGCGGACGGGCACCGAAAGATGCGTTCAGTCGGAACGTCTTATGGACCGTTCCTCTCGTCTGGTCGATTTACCAGCTCTGGATCGCCTCTCCGCTTCCCTTCATTCTCGGCGTTGGCGTCTGGAATGATACCGAGACACGAGCCATTCACCTTGGCTTTGCTGTCTTTCTGGCCTTTCTCGCCTTCCCCGCTTTTAAATCGTCTCCCCGCCACAAGATCCGGATCGCGACCTGGATTATAGCGATCGCTGCCACGGTGACGGCATCCTATCTCTGGTGGGATTATCGTGGTGTTGCCGACCGAACGGGCAACCCGAACATGACCGATCTGGTGATGGCCGGGGTCGGCCTCGTGCTTCTCCTTGAGGCAGCGCGCCGGTCGCTCGGTTTCCCGCTTATGGGCGTCGCCCTCTTCTTCCTGGCTTACGTCTTCTTCGGATCCTGGTCCGGCCTTCCCGAGGTGATCCAATGGAAAGGTGCGTCCTTCGAGAAAGCCATGAGCCATATGTGGCTCACCACCGAAGGCGTCTTTGGTGTCGCACTCGGGGTATCCTCAGGCTTCGTTTTCCTATTCGTTCTCTTTGGTGCGCTCCTCAACCAAGCGGGCGCCGGGAACTACTTTCTCCAATTGGCCTTTTCGGCCCTTGGCCACCTGCGCGGCGGACCCGCCAAGGCAGCGGTGATCGCCTCGGCCGCAACGGGCCTGATCTCCGGCTCGTCGATTGCCAATGTGGTAACGACCGGTACGTTCACGATCCCGCTCATGAAACGCGTCGGTTTCTCGGCCACCAAGGCCGGAGCGGTGGAGGTGTCATCCTCCATCAACGGCGTACTAACGCCGCCCGTTATGGGCGCGGTCGCCTTCCTGATGACGGAATATGTGGGGATCTCCTATATCGAGGTGGTCAAGACCGCGATCATACCGGCTGCGATCTCCTATGTCGCTCTCGTCTATATCGTGCACCTCGAAGCCCTGAAAGCGGGCATGAAGGGGTCCAGCACCATGCACCCGCTGAAGATCATCCTCGCGGCAATCTTCATCATCGCAATCTCGATCGTGATCGCGGGGGGAACCCTTTATCTCTGCGGTGTCCTCGTCAATTTGCTGCGAGACACATTCGGCGGCGCGTCCACATGGATTATCCTTGCCATGATGCTCGCAGCCTACGTGGCTGCGGTCGCCTACGCAGCAAAGGGACCCGATCTTGCACAGGAAATGGGATCGCTTGAAAGCCTTCCCCCGACCCGCGAGATCTTCAAGACAGGTATCCATTACATCCTGCCGATCCTGCTTCTCATGTATATGCTGATGATCGAGCGCAAATCGCCGGGGCTCTCGGCCTTCTGGTCAACGATCGCAATGCTCTTCATTCTGCTCACTCAGAACCCGCTCAAAGCGTTTTTCCGGGGCGAATCCGATGTCGGCCGCCATATCCGCGAGGGGATTGAAGATATAGCTACCGGCATGATCGCAGGTGCACGGAACATGATCGGCCTTGCCGCCGCCATGGGTGTTGCAGGTATCATCGTCGGTGCCGTCACGCTTACCGGTGTTGGTCAGGTCATGGCAGAATTCGTTGAATTCCTCTCAGGCGGAAACCTTCTCGCCATGCTCTTCTTCGTGGCACTCATTTCGATTGTGCTCGGAATGGGACTTCCGACGACAGCGAACTATATCGTCGTGAGTTCGCTGATGGCGGGCGTTGTTGTCGAACTCGGGGCGCAGAACGGACTGATCGTGCCGCTGATTGCGGTCCACATGTTCGTCTTCTATTTCGGGATCATGGCGGACGTGACGCCACCGGTTGGGCTTGCGAGTTTCGCTGCGGCGGCGATCTCGAAGGGAGATCCGCTGAAGACTGGCTTCCAGGCGTTCTTCTATTCGATCAGGACCGCACTCCTGCCCTTCCTCTTCATCTTCAACACCGATCTTCTGTTGATTGATGTCGGGCCCTATCAGGCAATCGTGGTCTTCATATTCGCACTTATAGCGATGCTCTTATTTGCGGCGGCAACGATGAATTATTTCGTCACGAAATCGCGAATATGGGAAAGCGGCGCCTTGTTGTTAGCGGCCTTTATCCTCTTCCAGCCTGGCTATTTCCTGAACAAGATGTCGCCGGAGTTTGAGACCCGACCTGCCAGCGATCTTTATCAGATGGCAGCAGCCGGTGCGGACAATTCTACCTTGCGGGTTCGACTGACTGGCGAGAATCTCAACGGTGATCAAGTCGATGCCCGCTATCTGTTGCCGCTTGGCGCGGCAGGAGGCGATGGCGTCCAACGCCTTCTCGACAGTGCCGGAATCGAGTTCAGGGAAGAAGACGGTAAAATCTTCGTTGACAATCTGAGCTTCGGCGGACCGTCCGAACAATTGGGCATAGACTTCGACTGGGAGGTGGTCGAACTCGAAGTCGCCGCAGACCGTATGCCCAAGGAAATCTTCTATATCCCGGCATTGTTGCTCGTCGGAGGCGTCTACGTCCTGCAACGCGGACGGCAACGCAAACTGGAGGCGGCATTAGCATGACCAAACATATTCTTTGTGCCGTGGACCTTACCCATGACGACGACGCCCGTTCATTGATTGCGGAAGCAGGACGCATTGCGAAACTCGAGGGCGCGGAACTCAGCGTGGTAACCGCATTGCCGGATTACGGATCCTCATTCGTCGGCTCGTTTTTCAAGGAAGGAACGTTGAAGGAAGCCGCCGAGGCTGCGAACACCAGACTTCACAAGATGATTGATGAGACCCTGCCCGAGCGCGATCAAACCCAATGCATTGTGGAGATTGGTGTTGCCTATGAGGAGATCCTGGACGCAGCCAAGAAATGTGACGCGGATCTGATCATGGTGGGCGCTCACAAACCTGACCTGGCTGATCGGCTCCTTGGCCCCAATGCAGCCCGCATCGTCCGGCATGCCGATATTTCTGTCATGGTCGTTCGGCTTTAGGCGAGCTCCAACCTCCTAAACACCGTTCACAGCCTCATCGACTGTTTCGTTGAACCTGTGAAGCGCGCCCTCGAATCTGCCGAATGTGAGACGCTCGTTCACGCCGAGCGCCATCGCGGATTGGATGTTTTCGCCAAGCGCGAAATCCTCCTCCAGGGTTGTCACGGTAAGCTGGTGGTTCTTGTCCCAGTAAGTCTGCTGTTTTTCCGTAAGCGGCGCGTCTTGCTTTGGTCGCAATGTCACGCAGCGAATGCGCGTTTCATCGACCGAGAACGGGAAGAACTGGATCAGGACAACGTGGTCGAACTGAACCAGCCAAGCGGCATTCGGAAAAAGGTTATAGAGGACATTGGCATGATCTCTCAGCCGCCAATCCTTGCGCGGCATCTCGATCAGTTCATCAACCGACACCCGGGCGAGGATCGAACGGATATGGTTTCCGAACATTTTGTAGGTTGAGAGATTGTCGTGAAATAGCAACCCGATTGTCTTCGCATGCGCGACACGGAAGTGATAGGCCTCAAGCCCGCCCTCAACCAGGATCTTCCAGTTGCAGTTCCAGGTGCGTTCATCATGCGCATGGACTTCAAATGACGTGAAGTCCAGCCAATCCATATCGTCCTTGATCGGAGCCAGATGCTCCTCGATCGCATTGTCGGACGCTTCACCATCGATCAGACACCACACCCAGCCGGACTTTTCCGCGCATGCGATTTTCTTGAGGCCGTACTCCTCGATATTGAGACCGGGGAAGCCCTGCTCTTTGTGCGGGGCTGTAATCAGACGGCCCGTATTGTCCCAAGTCCAGGCGTGGTAAGGACAGCTGAAACGGTGTTTGCAACCGCTTTCCGCCGCGACCAGACGCGCGCCGCGATGACGGCAGACATTATAAAACGCGTGCACCATTCCATCGCGGTCCCGGGTCAGAAGGATCGGAATACCGAAGCAGTCCCGGCGCAGGAATGAGCCCTCGTCCGGCAATTCGCTTGCATGGGCGATCAAGAACGGTGTCTTCAGAAAGATGCGCTCCCGCTCCAGCCGGAACTGAGCTTCATCGATATATCGCAAGGTTTCCGAATAGGTCACAGCCTCATCAAGATAGGCCGATTTTTCCTTTCTAAGTCCGAGCAACTCGTCCAGCAAATCCACCTGAGCTTCATGGTCCATGTTCAGATCCTCATGATTTACCGGTTGGTAAGTTTATGACTTACCGCTTGGTAAGTTGTCAAGTCTTTGCTATCAGTTGGCGATGACATCTGCCGCTCAGAACACAAAGGACGCTCTTGTCGCGACCGCCCATCGCCTCTTCGCCGAACGCGGCTATGACGGTGTTTCGATTGCTGAAATTGCCGGCACGCTTGGGATCACAAAGCAAGCCCTCCTGCACCATTTCGGCAGCAAGGAAAAACTCTACGGGCTTGTTCTCGAGGATCTTTCAAAACGGTTTGACGCTATCGTCCAGCCTCACCTCAAAGCCGAACGGCCTGCCAGGGAGCAGTTTCTTGCAATCCTTGGAGACCTCTATCGCCATATGAACGCAGAGAAGCATGACGCACGGCTCATTGTGCGGGAACTTCTCGACAACCAGCCGCGTATTGCTGAAAAGCAGAGATGGTATCTGAGGCCATTTCTCGAAACGCTCAGTGATCTGATGCGACAGATCCCGGAAGGCGATGGGCTTTCCAAGACCGAGGCCTTTGCGCGGACGTTCCAGATCGTCGGGGCGGTCAATTATTTCGCGATCTCTGATCCGACGCTGAAAAAGATGCTCGGAGACGAAGCTTACGCGGATGTCGAAAGCCGCTTTCTTGGTCAATTAGAGGCGTTGTTCCTGAAACCTTGAAACCGTCTATCGCTCTTGCAAAGCCAGACGAGCACCGAGCGTACAATAGATCGTGCCGACAACTTTGCCCTGCCATTTCAAGACGACCGGGTTTCGGCGCAGGAAATTCCCAAGACCGCCTGCTGCCACGGAATATACGATCGTGCTGAAGAAACCGATGAGTGCGAACAGAACGCCGAGGATCGTCAATTGTGCAAAAACGAAACCGTTCTCCGGCTCGACAAATTGCGGCAGGAACGCAAGAAAGAATAGTGCGGTTTTAGGGTTTAGAACCTCAGCAAGGATTGCCTGTCGAAACGCCTGAGGCGCAGTGATCGGAACCCGTCCCTGGCCTAGATCGACGGGAACCTTTTCAAGAATCGCTTTGACCCCAAGATAGATGAGATATCCCGCGCCCAAATACTTCACGATGCTGAAAAGGGTCGCGGAAGCGGCAATGATCGCCGAAATCCCGATCACAGCCATAACGGTATGGATGATATCTCCCGCGGTGATCCCAGCGCCTGTGGCGATCCCGACTTTTGTCCCGGACGTTGTCGCCCTTGCGACTGTCAGGAGTGTGGCGGGGCCCGGAATAAAAACAAACCCGAGTACGATCAGCGAATACGCGATCAGAGTTGCCGTGTCGATCATACCGTCCTCCAATACCACAAAGCGTGAAAAGCAATGCACGGGAGATAGGGAAACGCAAGATCTCTTCGTCTTGTCTTGTGATGGCCCGTTTTGTGATGCGGATAGGTGCCCTGATCAACGACACCTCGCGCCGCAAACAACCGGATCATACCGAGCGCGGCACGGAACAGATGTGTTATTGTAGTGCGGGTTTTAGCGACGAAGCCCACATTTCATCGGACCCCATCTGCCAACAAGGATGATCCCATGACCATTCCACCCATTAGAAACTGTTTGATGTATGATCGCGAGGCCGAAGCTGCGGCACAATTTTACGCCGAAACCTTCCCCAACAGCTCGGTTGATACCCTTTACCGCGCTCCGAGTGACAACCCTTCCGGCCAAGCTGGTGATGTGCTTGCCGTCGAATTCACGGTTCTTGGCATTCCCTGTATCGGTGTCAATGGTGGTTCGCAATTCAAACACAGCGAAGCGTTTTCATTTCAAATAGCTACCGACACCCAACAGGAAACGGACACCTATTGGGACGCAATCGTCACCAATGGCGGCGAAGAAAGCATGTGCGGATGGTGTAAGGATAAGTGGGGGATTTCCTGGCAGATTACGCCCCGCACGCTGTCCGAAGCGATGGCTGCCGGCAGCGAAGAGGCAAAGCGCGCATTCGAGGCGATGATGCAGATGAAGAAGATCGATGTCGCTGCAATCGATGCCGCACGTCGTGGGTGAACCGCACCGATGCGTTCGTTATCGTCCTTGCGACAACGACTATGCCCACCTGACCAATCCGATAATTGCTGACATCGCATAAAAGCCCTGCAGCGAGAGGAACGCATACCGTCTATCAATAACGGCCCATGCTGCGAAGAAACCTGATGAAACCAGGAGCAGAGCGAAGCCGAGAAACTCAAAGCCCGTATTGGATGCAATCAACAGCGCATAGAGAATTGCAAGAAACGAGCCCGCCCGTTCGCAGACCGTCGTAACGAAGACCTGCCCGGTCATCACGCATGCGCCCGCATGAATGAAATGAGTTTCTCGGAGATCTCTTCCGACTTGTCCTCCATCGCAAAGTGACCGCATTCCTCAATCACGTGGAGGTCAGCGCCTGGTATCGCGCCATGGAGTTTGTGAGCCCACTCGACAACCTGCCATTCATCTTCGGCACCCCAGATGATCTGAACCGGATTCTTACCGAGTTCATGGTACCGCGCGGCGACCTCATTTGTGTGTTTCGGGTCGTAGTGCATGATCTGGTGTTGAAAGAGACTGGCCTGACCGACCGGACCTGAAATGAAACCGAGAAAGGTTTCCATCGAGGTCTCGACCATCTGTTCCTTGTTGTGGACGGCCGACAAGAGCCATTCGCGGAAATGCGCGCAATGGTCTGCATCGGGAGCATTAATTAGGCGTTCCAAACCTGCCTTCATTTGCTCGCGGGTGCGCTTCGAGGGCCAGGAATCGAAACTCACAATATCGATCAGGGTAAGCGAGCGGACGCGGTCCGGCGCGTTGAGGGAAAAAAGCGTTGCGACAGCCCCACCAATATCATGGGCGATGATGTGGAGGTCCTTGAGCCGCCATATATCGAGTAGGGCTTCCAGAACCGGCACCTGACCGGAAACCGATGTTTCCACGACAGGATCCCAGGGGCGCTCAGAGAGGCCAAAGCCAAGGAGGTCAAAGACGTGCACCTTATAGCCCGCATCGACTAAAGTCGGCAGGACGTTACGCCAGATGTAAGACGAGGACGGTGTCCCATGCATGAGGAGAACCGGGTCCCCTTCCCCGTGAACGCCATGCGCAATGCGATAACCATTGATGATGGTGTTCTGGTCGACCAGATGTGTCATGTCCGTCTCCTGCCGTTCGATTGTTACGGGATAAATCGCATTTCCTGAGAATTGACTCCAATTGATATATTTTCTATTTTCATCGAAATTTGTCATATTATGAATGTGCGAAGAAGCAGAGATGGCCAAACGTCTTGATATCGATTCCATGAGAGCTCTGCAGGCAATTGCGGTTTCCGGCGGTGTGACGCGGGCCGCCGATACACTTGCGCTCTCGCAATCTGCGGTGAGCCATAAGATCAAGCGGCTTGAGGGAAACCTTGACTGCGCGCTCTTGAACCGGCGGCCGGGAGGCGGCCTTTTGACCGATGCGGGGGAGCGGTTGGTCCACTATGCCGATCGCATTCTGGCGCTTCATGATGAAGCACTGTCTGCCCTGAGCAAGAACGCACTCAGTGGCAAGATCCGGCTGGGCGTTACCGACGATACGACAAGCGACGGACTTGCAGCCATTCTCGGTCGCTTTTCGAGACGTTTCCCACAGGTTGCGGTGCGCACCCATGTCAATCAGAGCATGGTCCTGCAAAGAGAAATCGAAGACGGAACGATCGACCTCGCCGTCATGCAGGTGTTCAGCCGCGACAAGAGAGCCGACGATGTTCTGCTTTATGACGACGGGTTATGCTGGGTTAAGGCACTCGACTTCGAGCTGCCCGCTGAAGGACCGATCCCGTTTCTTTCCTATGACGACAATTGTTTCTACAGGCACTGGATGCTTGAGCATGGATCAACAACAGGACAGCGTTTTGAGACCGTCCTGCAATGCAGCAGCCGCACAGGTATCATGGCAGCTGTTGAGGCTGGCCTCGGAGTCACGATCCTCAACCGACGGCATGTCTCTGCGACGATGGAGATCATCGAGGGTGACCTGCCGGCACCGCCTGCGATCTCCTATGTCGTCAGAACATCACGCCGGGCCACGTCAAATGCTGTGAGATCACTGGCTGCCGAAATCGCAAAGGAGACAAGTGATACAGCCCTTTTGCGGGTCGCATAGCACCAAAGACTCGGCCTCCTGACACTTTCCGACATACGCTGAAACCCTGTCAGCATTTGCGTTCGTTGACTTCGGAACCAGCCCACCCCTAGTCTCCCCTCATCGCCTTAGTCGCAATTTCAGGGGCTCTTTGGCATGGCAAGATTGTTCATATACTCGGCCGCATGTGCTTTCGCTGTGGCGCTCTTCTTCGGATTTAATATCAGCACAAAGACATCCGGTGACAGGACCACGATGACTGTTGGCTTCAGTAAAGCCTATGCAATCAATCGTGGTCAGGCTCGAAGGACTGCTCGGCGCACAGCCCGCAGGACGACGCGCAGGGTCAACCGGAGGCATGATTACATTCGTTCGCTTCCGGCGGGCTGCGTCTGGCGTCCGCCATACCATTTCTGCTCTGGCATCTATTACCGACCCACTGTCGTTGATGGGGTAAACGTCTTTATCGTGGTGACACCATGAAACAGATCCTGATCGCCGTTTTCGCTTTATTTCTCGTTGGGACTGGCGCGCATGCCGCATCAATCCTGGAAGCTTGCGAAGCTGACATCACGACCTATTGCAGCAGTGTCGAATCCGGCCACGGTCGGATTTCAGCGTGCCTATACGCGCACGAAGACAAGGTTTCTGAAGCGTGCGATGCCGCAACCACGGAAGTATCGGACGTTATCGATATCTTCTTTTCACGCTTGAGAGAGGTCAGCATCGCTTGCGGCGATGACGTTCAAAAACACTGCTCCGGTGTTGAAGTCGGGAGCGGACGCATGATTTCCTGCCTGCGCGCAGAAGCCAGCATTACTGAGCAATGCAAATCAGTGATCGACACAATCGGGCACCCGGAAAACTGAAGCGGCCTCTGCGGATTCAATCCCGATAAAGCGCTTTGATCTGGTTAAAAGGTGCGCGGGACTTTTGGATCCTGCCGACTATCCAGGCACCCTGGATCTGCGTGAGGAGGCATTCGGCCCAATCCCGTGGGTGTTTGGTATCAAGCCGTTCGGCATGGGCAGAAATCTCTTCAACCCAGCTTTCGAAGATCTCTTCGACGGTTGCGTGCAATTCCGGGTTTTCCGGTGTCACCTCGAGCGCAACGGTTGTAATCGGGCAGCCTTGCGTCCACCCGGACCCCTCGAACCAGTCCGCCACACTGTCGAGAAGCGCGCAAGCAGCCTCGTTGGGTGTCTTCGCATCACCGATCCAGCCCGCCGTTTTGCGCGCCACGTAATCCCCGGAAAAGGTGAGCGCTACCTTTGCAAGTTCCTCCTTGCCCCCGGGGAAATGGTGATAGAAAGAGCCCTTCGGAGCTTGCGATTTTTCGATGAGCTCATTCAAGCCGACGGCACTGTAACCCCTTTGCTGAAACAGGAGAGCGGCAGTCTCGATAAAGCGTTGGCGGGCATCTGATGAACGCGGCATAAATCATCTATAGACTTTCTATGGCGATTGGTCTAGAGAGATCTCTATGTCAATCACCATAGAATGGAACTCGGATGTCTGACGGAATAACTCCTGAGGAAGTGGAAGTCCGTGTCGGGGCCGCGCATATCAGCGGCCGACTCTTTAAGACAACAGAAAATCCGGAGCGCGCCATCGTGCTCCACCCCGCGACCGGCGTCTCGCAGAAATTCTATTCCGACTTCGCGCTTTGGCTTGCCGAAGCGCGCAATGCCGCTGTGCTCACTTACGATTATCGCGGCATGGGAATGAGCCGGGGCGATCATCCGATACGCTCTGTCGAGATCAAGATGTCGGACTGGGGCATTGAAGACCAGAATGCGGCGCTCAACTATGTCTGCACCCGCTTTCCGGATCTACCGATCTGGGTCGTCGGACATTCGCTGGGCGGCATGTATCTGCGCTGGCATGAGAGTATTGGCCGCGTCGAACGGGTGATTACCGTTTGTAGCGGTCCCGCCTATTTCCTGAAACATCCATGGTCCTACATGCCGGCTGTGATCTGGTTCTGGTTTATTGGCGGTCCGCTTTTCACGAGGCTTAAAGGCTATATGCCGGGCAAGCTCACAGGTCTTGGTTCTGATCTTCCGGCGAGCGTTTACTGGCAATGGCGGCGCTTCTGCCTATCGCGCAGCTTTTATTGGAAACATCTTGGAAGCGCCTCGTCGAACCCGCCGCCCCTGCCCGAAAGCTGCCACATGAGGGCTGTCAGCATGGCTGACGACAAGACAGTCACGCCAGCAATGGTGTCGGCACTGCAGACGCTCTATGAAGGCCATAAGATAGATTTTCAGCACGTTCTGCCGTCCGATTTCGGGCTTTCGCGGATCGGCCATATTCGGGTGTTCTCCAAGAGGAACGCCGCAACCTGGCCCGCCTTGATTGCGTGTTAGATCTGCGCGTCGGCGTTCCAATATATTGAACGCCGCCCCGCCTTTATTCTGCAGCCATGCGAGGTGACGCGACCGCATGGCCCATATGCTCAAGATAGGTGTCGTGGAAATGGCGCATCATTGCTTCGGAAAACTCAATGTTTTCCCAATCGACGATGTACCATCCATTGTCGAAACACCGTTGCTTCATGCCTTCCTGAACGGACAGCAAGAATGAAATGTCCTCAGGCTGAAGAACATCCCGGCCCCATATTGTCCGCTTTTCCTGCCGTTCCCGCATGCCTGGATCGGTGGGCTCCGCCACTTCCAGATTGATGCTTTGACGGAACGCCCGGTCCGGGCTGATCGGGTTCCACTGAAACAACGTCAGATTGGGCGGGCCGGCAAACTGGGAAATCCCGACATTCGGGAAGAGAAACCAGAAATGGAGATCTTTCCGATCATGCTTGAGATCGATCGGATAGGCCAAATTGTCTTCCTTGCCGGAACCCGGAATAAAGTTATAGGCCGAGTTTTTGTTGAGCAGATAATACTGGTTATTGATATCGAGCAGGTCCGTGAATGTCACATGGCCGTGGCGGCAGTGCTGACATTCAAGGTAATTGTCGATCTGAACCTTCCAGTTGGCATTGACGTCAATCTGATGGATCGCGGCCGCCGTTCCCGTCATGACATAGTCACCGGCGTCCGGGCAGGTTTCCCTGATATGATCTTCCACACCCGGCCAGAAGTCGGCAATCGGGAGGGCATCGCGATCGAGGTTCACGAAGATGAAGTCGAGCAGGCGATCGACTCGGACGGTGAAAAGGCAAACGTCTTCTCGCTCTGGAGCATGACTTGAGGCCATGGACCGCATTCCCCGAAGAGACCCGTCCAGTGAAAAGCTCCAGTGGTGGTACGGGCAGACGATGACGCTTTTTCTCCCCTCCCCTTCCAACAACTTGTGGCCGCGGTGGGGGCAGATATTGCAATAGCCGCGGATCTCGCCGTCCTGATCGCGCACCACGAACACATTCTGACCCAGAATATTCGCTGTCACGTAGGAGCCTGGTTCCGGCAATTGGCTGATGTGACAGACATATTGCCAGGACTTGAAGAACAGTTTCTGCTTTTCCTCAGCGAACACCTCTTCGCTGACATAATAATCCGCGCCGAGCGCTCTTAGGTTTTCAGCAGATGGATTGCTGGACGTGGGGGTCTGACTGTCTCGGCGCATTTCTCTTATCTCTTCCAAAGCGGTTGATTATCGAGCGTTTCGGTCAGCTGCAATCGTGGCGACCATTAGGGGTTCGCGGACACCGGCACGGATGACATCGGGATGATAGGGTCCCCGCGCAAAGACCATGCGCACCATGGGTGCGAAGAAACTGAGCGGCAGGGTCTCATAGTCCGGATCGAAACTGGCTTGATCCCAGCGTTCACAAAAAAGCACACAATCTTCGTAGTACGGATTGTCCTTGAACCGGTCGCGTTTGTTGCGGTCGCCGCCAAGATGATGGCCGTAGTAGATCATCTGGAAATCGCCATGGGTCTGGACGCACCAGGCGCATTGCTCGCGCACAAATGGCCTTAGAATCGTGGCCGCATATTCGTCGTGGTTATATGGCGCGTAGATGTCGCCGATATCGTGCAGGAGGGCTGATACCACCCAGTCAAAATCGGCTCCGTCGCGCCAAGCACGAGTTGCTGATTGCAGGGAATGGCCGAGGCGCGTGACCTGATAACCGGACAAGCCTTCATCCAGTTCGACAAGACCCTTGAGGAGATTATCCGCCGTTCCTCGGGCATGGGCAATGGCGTGCTCGTTCAGGAATTCATAGTCTTCTCGCGTTCCATCTTTCATGTGTCTGAATGAAACGTGATTCATGAGGGCCTCCCACTGGTTCCTTCAGACTATTGCCCGAGCAGGCGCTTTACGGCGATCCCAAAAATTGGCATCCTTCGATAATTTTTTGTTATCTAGAATGGTTCTCCATGAGACGACGTCTTCCTCCTCTCAACGCTTTGCTCGCTTTTGAAGCAGCAGCCCGCCACAAGAATTTTACAAGAGCTGCTCAAGAGCTCTCCGTCGCGCAACCAGCGATTACCCGCCACGTTTCCAACATTGAGGCCTGGCTCGGGACGCGCCTGTTTACAAGGAATGGGAACGTTGTGGATCTTTCTGAGGATGGGAGAGCGCTTGCTGAGGTCTCAACATCCCTTTTTGACCGGTTGGAGCTCAGCGTGCGTGCGTTAAGGAGACCACGAAATAACGAACTCGTCGCCGGGGCATCCTTCGGCGTCGCGCATCTCTGGATTATGCCGCGCATCAGCAGAATGCGCACTGCCTCGGGAATGAACATCAATCTCGTGACCGCGGACGATTATCGTTTTTTCGATGAGCCGACGGTCGATTTTTCCATTCGTTTTGGGAATGGAGATTTTGAGCAAAACTGGGCGGATCTTCTTTTTGCTGAAAGATGCCAGATTATTGCATCACCCGGCTTTCTTATGAAGCATCCGGAGTTCGACGCAGAGAACCCGGTCGAGACGATTGATCCGGGGCTCATGCTGGATCATGGCGATCCAAACGCGATCGGCTGGATGGACTGGCGGCGATGGTGCGAGATGACCGGCACCGATTTCCCCGGTTTCGATCATCTGACCCGAGTGCAAAGCTATCCAACGATGCTTGATATGGTTTGCGCAGGAGATGGGATCAGTATCGGGACAATCGGAATTGAGGACGACCTGATCGCCTCCGGCAAGCTAACCTGTGTCGGCCCGGCACTCGGACGCGAAGGCTTCGGATATTATCTCGTTTACCGGGAAGACATGCTGGAAAACGGGGCCTTCGCAGCTCTCCGAGATTTCCTCATTCGCGACAGTCGCTCCTAGCGGTCAGTTTACCAAGCGTTGATCAGGATATCTCTTGTGAAAGCAACCCTTGGATGGCGGAGAGCCGATTTAACCCAGACCAAGTAAAATGCATTCGACGGTGCCGATTGCGGCGCGGAGATAAGCTGAAGAGCACCGGACTTGATGCTCTTCTCGCAGAGATAGTCGGGAATTACGCTCCAGCCGATCCCCGCCACAACAAAAGCCCGCAGGAGACGGATATCCGGTGCCGTCATCGCAGGCAATTCCCCGCCAATATCGAGATTGTTCATCTGGCACCAGTCTCTGATCAGCGGCTTATCCATATCGTAGGCGACAAAGGGCTCCGCTCGCAAAGCGTTCTCCAGATCCGCGGCCTTGACAATTCTTTCCGCC
>JBCDCZ010000068.1:0-17287 GCA_039180865.1 Pseudomonadota bacterium
AAGGTGACATGGATGCGGATGTCGCTTCCCGCCACCCGGGCGATCTTGAATGACCACGCCATTTAATATCTCCCACACTTTGACCCCGCGCCCCGCCGTTATTCGGTATGCCAGAAAGCGCGGACCTCAGTATTGCGACGTGTCAATGTTGCGGAAGCTAAGGGAGCAGTGACGGACAGACACAGGCGTTTCTCGCTTGTGAAGCCACCGTCTTCTCGCACTCGAAATTCGGCTACATAATGTTTGATTGCTTGGCTCTTACATCAGATGCCGTTTAGAGCAGGCTGAGAAAAGTCATCGCGTTTCCGACCGGGTTTATTCTAGCCAGCAAACCTGACGGGAAGCACAAAGGAAGCGCATGCACCAGACGGCGGCTTGGGAAACGGTTCCATTGACACCAAGTATTGCACCGCCGCCCTATCGACCCGGCGGGATCCTGAACTCTTCGCAATTTCTATACCGACAACTTTTCCGGTATCGGCAACACTGAACTTGACACGGGTTGTCCCTCGTATGCCTCCATTGCTGGCCGATTTTGACAATAAATGCCTCGAAACTCTGCGATCATAGTTTGCTTGTCTAACATCGCATACTGCTTCCTGAAATTGGATCGGAACTACGAAGTTTGAGCAAACTCCTTTCGCAGGCTTTGGGAACGGTTCAAGTTTCTTCAAAAAACGCCTCGCGGCTGCATCTGCCTTCTTTGACCCTGAACTCTTCGCGATCTTGAGATCGACGAGTTGACCAGTACCGGAAATACCGAATTTCACACGCACCAGTCCATTTAAGTTCCGGAAATTAACTGGTATTTTCGACAAATGCCTTCCTACCTTACGATCATACCTTGGTCGTCTGGTCGTGCAGCTGGGGTGTTTGCGGCCGCCACGGGCGTCCACAACATAGATATTCTCTTGAGACCGGCTCTCTGACGGATCCCAGGGCGATACGATGAGAGACGACCTAACGGCGTGTTTGGCTTCATTGGATGAAGCTGAAAAGCCCGGACGATTAGCCACCTTCGTAGCCTCGACGGATCCGATCGCTTTCTCGATATTACCGAAATTCTCGTTCGCTGTAGCCGGCTCTTCCAGCGGCGCTGCCAGAAGCGCAAATGCAGCAACGCTTATCGTAAAGAATCTCATGATCGAAAAAGTCGCATGCCCTGTTAAATAAGGTCATACTTATTGAGCAGCTATATGTTTGTAAACACGCACTTGCACCGACGATTACCCTCGCCAGATTATTTATTCAGCCACTGTTCCATCCGACTGTGAAGACCTTTCGAGTAGCAGTTTGATAATTGATGTGGGTCGCAAACGGGTATGTAGGAGCGTCTCTCGCCGGGAAGCTCGCAACACTGACCTCACTATGAAATACAGAATTCGGATCAATAGCGAGATGCAGTCGATAATCGCCGCTTTCGTGGTTAGCAAAATACAACATTGCTATCCGGCTTGCCCGGCAATCTGGGATCTCCCCTCCAACATAATTCGAGCCATCACCATCCCGGCAAGCATAGCGACCACGAAAATGAAGGCATCGCTAGAGGCCGCTGAAAGGGCCGCAATCGCGGGTCCCGGGCAAAGGCCGATCAATCCCCATCCAATCCCGAAGAGGCTTGCGCCGACCGCCAGATTGCGGTCGATGTCGGAGCGGGTCGGGATTGAGAACCCTTCTGCGAAGAGCGGGTTGGCGCGTTTTGTAACCAGGCGGAAGCCGAAAAAATTCACGATCACAGCACCCGCCATGACAAAAGCAAGGCTTGGATCCCAATTCCCTAAAACATCAAGAAAGGCGATGACTTTTGCGGGGTTGATCATACCCGAGACAATCAACCCAAAACTGAAAAGGAGCCCGGCCAGAAAGAGAACAAGATGTTTCATAAGAGCCCTCCCAGACCGAGGGTTCTTATAATCAGAACGGTTACAATCGCGGTTGTCATAAAGATCAAAGTCGCGGCAAGCGAGCGGCCCGAAAGACGGGCCAAGCCGCAAACACCATGCCCGGAGGTACAGCCACTTCCGATCACTGTTCCGACACCGACGAAGAGGCCGGAGGCAATGAGGAGCGTGAGGCCAGCACTCATTTCCACCACCGGCGGTGCGCCAAAGGCGCCAAGATAGATAAGCGGTGCCGCGATGACGCCCCCAAGAAAAGACAATCGCCATCCGTTTTGCGTGAGCCAGTCTTTTCTGAAAGGCGGAAGCAGGCTCGACACGATGCCGCTCACACCCATGACGCGCCCGTTACTAGCCATGACGATGATCGCGGCAGCGCCGATCATGGCGCCGCCAAGAAGGGCTGCAAGAAAATCGTGCATTTCAGTCTCCTTATTTGAAGGTCTCTACCGGTCGCCCTCTTTCGCGTCCGGACCACAAAAGGTCTCGTAGAGAAACATCATGATTTTCAAAATGTTCGGATCATCGATCCGGTAATGGATCACCTGTCCGTCGCGGCGCGTTGCCAGGATCCCTTCCTGGCGCATACGCGCGAGCTGCTGCGACATCGCCGGTGCCTTCATTTCCAAGAGATCGCAGAGCGCGCCGACGGATTTTTCGCCTTCCACCAATTGGCAAAGGATCATGAGGCGCGCGGGCGAACCAAGCAGCTTCATGTAACCGCTCACCTCATCCGCTGTTTCCTGCATATCATCGATGTTCATAGTTTATTATTTGCGCATTTATGCAAATAGTAACAATCACAAATGTGTTCTGGAGGAATTTCGAGCATCGGCTCGGCAAATTACCTCCAATCCAGTTATTGCCCGATGTCTGTCTCTCCATTAGATTGGCACTCATAAACCAGTTTTGAGTGATTTCAGGGGGCAACACATGAAAAAGGTGTTCAAATATCTCGCTTACACGATTGGCTTTCTCGTTATTCTCGTTGTCGGCATCGGTATCTACGGTGCAATTCAGCCGGAAAAGCCATTTGTCACTTCGACCAGCAACGGTGTGACTTTGGAAGTCTATGGCCGGGATAATTTCACCAACCTCTCAACATCCACGGTCGATGGCCGCTCTCATATCAAGGTCGATGACCATGAGATTATCTATGGCGGTGGCACGCTCCTGATTAACGGCGAGGAGCGGAACATTGCAGGAGCGACCAAAATCCACGTCCATATCGAGAAGGACGGGATCAGGGTCGAAACGGAAAGCTGAGACGATCCTTCGCCAGCCGTTCTTACCGAGCGGCTAACCACAGGCGAAGTGACCGTCACCGCGGATACTTCCCTAGTTGGACCGGCTGCGCTTTTCCGCCTGCCAGTCGAGATTGAGACCGATCAAACGAGCACGGTCTACGCGGGCGACCTGGGCGTGGTCTGGAAACGCGGCATCAATCGCGGCGACGGCCTCCGCTCGCTCAGCGTCCGTCATTTCACCATCCGCAAGAGCTTCATCAAGAGCCGAGCGATAAGCGTTAAGATGGGCGAGTTGCTGGGAAATCGCGTAGTCCGCAGGCGCCGGTGCGTTATGAGCGCCGTAGACAGTTTCGAGATCAGGCAAGCGCGTCTTCAAACCCTCAACCGTCTCAATCCAGCCGTCCAGATCGGCATCCTTCAAAAACGCCGTAACACCGTCCTCAACCACTTCGACGGAAAAGAGCGCACCTTCTTCGGCGACATAAAGCATCGTGTTTGAGGGCGCATTGGCATTCGGCACTTCAATCGTTTTGAAGCGCACGTCGCCAAATTCCAGGACGGCCCCATCTTCCAGAACCCTATCGGGGAGCGCTGCGGTCACCTGTTCCTGCGATGGAAAGTTATCGCCAAGCGCCGATTTGCGACTGGCGATATAGCCTTCACCATCGGTTTTCATGCTTTTGATCGTTGCCTTCGACGCGTAGACCGGGACTTCCGGAAACGCCTCCCGAAACGCAGACAGACCACCGAAATGATCAGTATGGGGAACCGGGATGACGATGGCGGCGACCGGTAATCCGGTTCGTTCCATCCGGGCAACGGCATTCCGTGCTTCGGAAAACGTCCGCTGTGTGCTGATCACCACCAGCCCTTCGTCTGTTTCCACAGCAAAGGTGTTCACCGAATCCGGATCCGGCGAAGAATAGGTGTGCACGGCTAGATCGGCAAACGCAGGCGCTGTGAATGCCAGAACGGACGCGAATGCAGTCGAAATAATTGCGGATTTCAGAGACATCGTTTGACCTTTTCGGGTTGGAAGACAATATTGGACATATATCCAAATTGGTCATTCATCCAAAATCGTCAAGATGAATTTCCAACGATTTTTGAAATGGGAGATCAGCAGTGGCGCCGAGACGTGGATTCAACGATGACGAGGTTGCTCAAACAGCCATGCGGGTGTTCTGGGAGCATGGCTATCGGGCGACCTCGATTGACGATCTCGCGACGGCGTCGGGTCTGCGCAAAGGCTCGCTTCACAACGCCTTTGGGAATAAGGAGGATCTTTTTCTCCTCGCACTCGATTGCTATGCGAAAGATCTTGCAGAACGGCTCGACGGCGCGCTTGATGATCCGGACCCTTTTGTTGCCATTCAACGCTTCTTTGACGTGGTCGTCGCGCGCATGACAGATCCAAAGACACCAGACGGTTGTCTTACGACATCGGCATGTGCGGAGTTCGGAGACCTTCCTGCAAAAGCACAGGCGCGGGTAAAGGCAGTGGTCGAGCGCACCATCGAAACGCTAACCCGTCATGCTGAGGCGGCGATCAAGAATGGCCTCTTGCCCGCTTCATCTGACCCAATAACACAGGCAAATTTATGGTTTGCCATAACGCGGGGAATGGCGGCGCTCCATAAAGTCACCGGCGATGCGGCTGCTATTCGGACGCTTTCCGATGAAGCGATCAGGCCCTTGCGTGCAGGCAAGACTGCCGCTTGATAAAGGCTGCACCTGTTACTCCAGCCCCGCCTTGCGCAACCCATCGATGAAATGCGGCATCGCGCGCGGCGTATAGGGCACATGCTCTTCCACCCAGGCAATTGAGATATTCGGCTGGGCGTCGCACATCTTGTCCATCGCCTCTTCTACGGCCTCAGGCGTCCCGTTTTGGCCAAGCGTCGCCACAAGAATGCGGTGGGCGGCGGCGAATTCCGGCCGTTCACGGATCGCCCGTCTCGCCCATTCTTCCGCGTCTTCATACCGCTCCGCGTAGTAATGGGCGACACCAGTTCCTGAGTAGAAGAACGCCTTGAGCGGATCATAAGGGCTCATGCGGAGCGCTTCCTCGAAGTTCCGGATCGCTTCCTCCGACTGCCCATCAAAAACAAGGCACCAACCGAGATAACCATAGGCCGTTGCGAAATTTGGATTGAGATCGATTGCGCGGGAAAACTCCCTCACCCCTTCCGCGGTCTTGCGCTCGATAAATGCAACATAGCCAAGAGCCATATGGGCCCAGGGATCGTCGTGGTCGATCTCAAGCGCGCGGCGGGCCAGCTTTGCCGCATATTCATATTCCCGGCTTTCCGGCGTCCATCCCACATGGCCGGACACCATGATCGCAAAAGCAAGCAGACTGTTGGCTGGCCCGTAGTCGGGATATTGCTCGACCGCCGAGCGCAGGATCTCAATCGCCGTGTCGGTATCGACACGGGTCATTCGCCCATAATGACCAACGGCCCGCATGACAAGGCCCCAGGCGCCGAGATCATCCGCGGAGCGATTTTCGGTGCGTATGTGTTCCGCAGCCACAAGTTTAGGTTCGATCGCTGACGTTACATTTTGGGTGATTGCGTCCTGAAGCGCGAAGACGTCTTCGACTTCATGATCGTATTTCTCGGCCCAATGCTCCACTTCGGTCGCTGCATCGACGAGCACCGCAGTCACCCGCACCCGATTCCCGGCTTTCCGAACACTCCCCTGCAGCACGTAATCGACATCGAGTTCCGCACCAATCTCGCGGATCGAACGGCGGCTTCCCCTATAAACGAACGATGATTGCCGCGAGATCACCAGAAACCACCGCAGCCTTGAAAGCGCGGTGATGATATCTTCCGAAATTCCATCGCTGAAATAGTCCTGCGCCGGATCCCCGCTCATATTCACGAACGGCAGAACGGCAATGGCCGGTTTTTCGCGCGCACCGGATCGCTCCTTGCGTGCGGGTTGAGCCTCGCGCACGGTTTCGGCGTCGATCCCGCTTCCCTTCGAAACCTGATCGCCTGTCTCCTCGACTGCGACCTCGGCTACAACGCGAAAGCCGCGTTGCCTTATGGTACGTATGCAGGTCTGGGCGGCACCGTCGTCGCCGATCGCCTGTCGCACCGCCTTTATCCGGCTGCTCAAAGCCGCTTCCGATACAAGACGTCCCTGCCAGATCCGGTCAACGATCTCGTCCTTGCTGACGAGCCGGTCGCGGTTTTCAATCAGAAGGACGAGCAGATCGAAGACCTGCGGCTCGACCGGCACAGGCTGACCGAGACGGCGGATCTCAAAGTTGACGGTATCGACGGTGCATCCATTGATGGAAAAAATCATCGTGCGAAACAGGAAAAACGGCCGGAGTTTCCTCGGTTATCTGCCGCATACTTCCCGGCATTTTCCAAGATCATGAGTTCTCGCGGAATAAATCATACTTTCTCCAGCCAATCTACAGAATGCCGTCAAGCAAAGTGGCAAGAAGCGGATTAGAAGCTCGCTCCCAGCAACGGACCTTCCGGTTCTTGGTTGCAATCAAGAAAACTTGGCAAGAGCGCCGGGCTGAACCCGGCAACAAACCTGGAGAAAACCATGACTTTGCAAATAGGCGATAGTGCCCCGGACTTCACCGCGGAAACCACGGAAGGCGTCATCCATTTTCACGAATGGGCCGGCAACAGCTGGGTGATCCTCTTTTCGCACCCCAAAGACTTTACCCCTGTCTGTACAACCGAACTTGGAGCTATGGCAGACTTGATGCCGGAGTTTATGAAACGCGGCGTGAAAGTCATGGGGATCAGCGCAGACACGATTGGCCGGCACATTCAATGGAAGGACGACATTGCCGATGTGACCGGGACGCAGGTCGACTACCCGCTGATTGCGGATACCAATCTGCATGTCTCGAAACTCTACGGCATGTTACCGAAGCAGGCGAGCGAAGGTAGCTTCCGCACGGCTGCCGATAATCAGACCGTTCGCACGGTTTACGTGATCGCACCGGACAAATCGATCAAGCTCATGATCATGTATCCAATGAGCACTGGTCGCGACTTCAATGAAATCCTTCGTGTCGTCGATTCCGTGATGCTGACGGCGGATTATAAGGTCGCGACACCTGCGAACTGGCGTCAGGGTGATGATGTGATCATACTTCCGTCGGTCAGCAACGATGATGCCCAAACGATGTTCCAGTCCGGCTGGACGTCGCCCAAACCGTACATCCGATACGTGCCGCAACCGGCATCGAAAACACAGTCTTGAAGGCCCCTTTTCCACACCGCTTTGAAGTTGGTGCTGGAAACACTCGTTGAAGCCGTTGTGTTCGGGTGAGCAAAGACAAAGGCGGCCTAGCGCCGCCTTTTCCATATATTGATCAGAGTCATAGCTCACAGACGCGTGTACGCACTATCACAGAGCCTCACGCCCTATTGTCTGGCTGATATTCCTTAAATTGTTAGAAGATTAAGGTGATCTGCAGCGCGCCGTTTTGACGGTGTCGTCCGAACCATGCCCCGCAGATCAAAAATACCCCTGACTATCAAATTTCGTATCCATATTGGGAACCAGAGGAAAAGCCCCATGACCCTTTCCCGCAGATCTTTCATCATCGCCAGTGCCGCTGCCCTCGCCCCTCTCGCCATGCCGTCAATTGTGCGCGCTGGCGATAGTGCAAAAGGCCCATTCAGCCAGAGCAAACTCACCTATGACTTCAACGCGCTTGAGCCGCACATCGACACCAAAACCATGGCAACCCATTACGGCAAGCACCATGCAGGGTATGTGCGCGGTATCAACAAGGCGGTTGCCGCGCATTCTGAGCTTCAGGGAAAATCACTCGTTGAGATTCTGAAAGGCCTCGATACCGCGCCTGCAAGCGCACAACGCGCCATCCGCACGGCTGGTGGCGGCCACGCCAATCACGACATGTTCTGGTCCATCATGGGTCCGAACGGAGGCGGCGAACCAATAGGCGATCTTGCCGACGCGATTGGCAGTGCGTTCGGCTCGTTTAAAGACTTCAAGGCAAAATTCGAGAAAGCTGGCAAAGGCCAATTTGGATCCGGTTGGGTGTTTGTCACAATGGAAGGCGACACACTCAACATCGTCTCAAAACCAAACCAGGTGAGCCCATTGATGGAAGGCAAACCGGTCGTTATGGGTAACGACGTCTGGGAACACGCCTATTACCTGAAGTATCAAAACCGCCGGGGCGATTATCTCGATGCCTGGTGGAATACGGTGAATTGGGATGCCGTGGGCGAGCGTTTCGCGCGGATCAAAGACGGTGCGCTCATCTAGAGGACGCAGGACCAGCTCGTTCCGACGGATCAAAATCCGGCTTATCGTTTTGCGAACTTACAACACAAAAAAGGCGGCGGTAGGCCGCCTTTATGGATTTCCGGAGGGTTCTCCCTGCCTCCAGTCCTGTTACATTCGGTGAAGAATTGCGCGCCACTCGGCGCCACAAAGCTGGTACAATCGGCTTTCAATGCATTATGGCCCCACCGAAAGTCCCCAGACAAAGATCAGCAGGATACACTCATGGTTCATCGCGTTTTCATGGCTTCTCTCCTCACACTCGGTGCTACCGTCGGTACGGTGCATGCTACCGAGCGGTTTCATTCGATCGAGAAGATGTGCGTCGAGTATGAAATGAAGGGCCAGATGATGAACGGTACGATTGCGCGCTGTCACAGGAAGCACGCCTTCGAATGGTTCGAAATCCGCGATCTCAAAACAGGGTTTGGCGGCTTCACGCAAAGACAATACGAACATTCGATTGCCATCGGTGACACGATGTATGCCATCAATCCGGAAACCGGAACCGGCACAATTACGAAAAACCCGATGTACAAACCTTTTCAAGAGGCGCTCCAAAGGAGCGGCAACCGGCCAGAGGCAATTGGGCAAGTGTTCTTCGATAGGATGGGCTTTCAACCGAGCGGCAAAACCAAGACGATTGCCGGGTACCAGTGCCAGGAGATGGTCTCGCAGAGCGCCGGCTCCATGTGCTTCACCGATGATTTTGTGATGCTTGAGCAAAGCATTCTCGGCAACAGTCAGGTTGCCGTGAAGGTTACCATGGGCGCTGACGGCGGCAGCGAGAACTACGATCTCTGGCAGAAAGTTTCGTTAAGCCAGGGGCCTGATCTCAGTGAGGGCTTCGATCTAGAGAGTCTTGCACGCCAGCAGCGGGAACTCGGTGCTGGTGCAGAAGGTGGGACGGGCGGAAATGGAGGCATCGCTTTACCGGAAGGCATGCCGGAGCTCCCGAAAGAGCTGCAGGATATGATGAAGCAACTACAACAATTGCAGCAATAGCGGGTGCGTTACCGGATCCCCAGATAATCCCTCAAACCTTCCGATAACAAAGCGCATAGGCTTTATCGTTCGAATGGTCGTGGCCCTTCTTGGCATACATCGGTACCTCGATGGATTTGAGGTCTGAGATCAGGCTCTTCTCAGCCATATCGCTGACGAATGTTCCAAACCCGGATTTGTCAAAAAACGCCTTGTTGACACCAATCACAAAGAGCGCGCCGTTCTTTGTGATATCAAGAAGCGGGATCAGTGGCTCCGGGCCGAGATGGCCGGTTGTAAACGTGCCCGCTGAGACGACCGCGCCGTAATCATTTTTGATCGCATCAAGCGAGCCGGTAAGGTCGGCCTGGATAGCACGACGGTACAGGGCTTTGTCGCGCGCTTTTTCAAGCATTTCCCCAGAAATATCGATTCCGTCAATATCTTCGGACGCGCATTTTAACGCTTCGGCGACGAGGCCGGTTCCGCATCCGATATCGGCAATCGGTCGGTCCGCATCGCCCGCATACTCACGATAGATCTGGGAAATCGCTTTGGGATAATGATAGCCAAGGACATCAGCGAAATCCGTGTCGTAAGTGTCTGCGAATTCGGCGTAATAATCCTTGTTGTCGTCCGGTGTTGAGAGCTTGTAGGCGTTCTCGAGAAGGCTTTGCCCCTTACTCTTTTCGGTCATGATCTGATACCTCCATTCAGCACAAAGGTAACGTTATCATCTTCGAGAGGATCGACAGCGTTTTTCAACCCAGAAGGAAGATCAAGACGGTCGGCCCGTGTTTGGCGCAGAGCAATTTGTTCGTCTCTGCTCTTCACACATTCAGGCTAGTGCGAAACAGGTCACTTCGTTGTGCTGTTTTGCAATCGAGACAGTGCAATTTTTCCCGGCACCAAATCGGCCTCCCATGCCGACCAGTCTCCGCCGGCACCAAGATAGCCGGAATAGATCTTGGCGACCAACGAAGCGTCCTCCGAAATCTGTGACCAGCCGATATCCCGCAGGAGCGGGTGGCGCTGACGCAGCCATTCCAGATGGACGGCTGCACCCCAATTCGCCAAGCCTGGTTGTTCTGCAAGGTAGACGTAGAGCCAGTGGAAATCCGTTGCAGGCACCTCCCGTAACACCAGATAACCGTTTTCACGAGCCCACGGGATTGTCGTCGCTAAGGTCTGGCCTTTCAGCCGGAAGGGACCAACGGAGAAATTCATTTGATAGACGAGCGGCGGATATAAAAGCGCGAGCATGTCTTGCGCGTGTTCGACGAACTGCCGTGATTTCGGCTGCGCAGCATAGTACTCGTATTCGGCACCGCGAACGGTCTCAAGGACTGCGAACGGAACCGGCGGTGGTATCACCTCAAAATCAACGGCAGAGAGCGACTGGATACGCGCGGCAGCAAAAACCGTGACGCCGAGACCGCCCAGAACCAAGCCGATCGAGAGTCCGGTAATCCATCCCATTTGCGGTACATCCGGAAACCATCAGAAACAATTACATACTTACTATCCGACAACAGAAAGAGCATCCGTGCAAGCTGATAGGAAACTCTATCCAAAAACGTAAGAGGTCACCGGGAACCGGCGACCTCTCGCTTTGCGCGTGACAGGCCATGCAGTGTCACGCAGGGGTATCCCCTTGTCTGACCGGTCGATCAGAACGTGTATTTGACCGAGCTTTGGAAGCGGATAGCCGCATCCGACAGGCCATTTGCGAGTTCGCGGCGGCCCCAGATCACCTCATTGCCAACCGTAATATCGTCAAACGGTTTGTAGTAAACCGTACCGTGAACCGTCTGGAGGCGCTCCGTGTCGAAGTCGGTAAATGCGTCGAGCAGCTCGTAATGGCCATAGACCGCAGCAAGCTCCACATCATCGCTCAAATCGTAAGAGAGCTTCGCAAAGCCGCTGACATGTTCGATCGCCTCGATCGTGCCATCAGCCACCTGCGGCAAGGCACCGCTTGCCCCTGGTGTTACGAAGCCGCCCTGCCCGACGCCCTGGAAGATATAACGCCCAACGCCCTCGCCATAGGTGAAGGAGGTGCGTAGCTCCGTCTTGTCGGTGATCGCGATCTTGGCCGCACCCTGAATGCCGAAAGCAAAGTCAGATGAGTCTGAGTCCGGCGCGTTCAACTGGCGGAAGAGAGCTGCCAAACGCCATGTCGCCCGGTCACCGACATATTTGCCGCCCACCACAAAGTCCGGGATCACATCAACCCCTGCCCTCAGGCCGACACTGCTGGCACCACTGAGCGATTCAGAGAATGGGCCGGAGAAGGTTCCCGCGAACGGCCCAAATTCTTCAAGTGGTCCGATCCGGAAGTCCGTTTCTGAGTTCTCAACCGAGACGAAAAGCGATGCTTCGTCCGTTGGCCGGTAGGTGTAGCGCAATTGTGCCTGACGCAAGAAGGTGTTACCCGCAGGGCCACCGAAGTCGACCGTTACCGGATAGGCTTCAATAGGCACGAAAGCTGACCAGAACTGACCGGCAATCACATTGTGCCTGTCGGTGTCGAACTCGCCATAGGCATGGCGCAGCCGGAAGCCGAACGAGTTTGTCACAAGTTCGTTCGCAGGCCCCGTATCGGAGAAGAAGTCCGCTTCGATATGGGTGCGGACCGTGCCGACATCGACCGGCGTCGCGGACTTGACAAAGAACCGCGTTTCCTTGGCATGCGCGCTGAAGCTGTTTGCGTCCGTTCCGGGCTCAACCGTGATTGCCGCCGGGTTGAACAGGTCTTCGCCCGCCGCCTCGTCCGGATCAAAGATGAGATCGAGTTTCGTAAACCCGCCAACCTCGATCTGGGTATCGCCAACGGCAAAAACCCGACCGATCAACGGATCCAGTTCGTCAGGAGACGTGCGCTTGCGGGTTTTGATGATGCCGCTCGGTCTTGGAAGCGGTGTGATACCGTCCTTGGTCACCACTTGCGCCCGTTCCACGTCGGCAATCTTCTTCTTGTTGGCCGCTTCTTTGGCCTCCAACTCATCGACCCGATCCAGCAATATCTGCATCTGTCGTCTGAGTTCGGCGATTTCTTCGGCGCTCGCCATCGCACCTGTTGGCACCAGCACTCCAGCGGCCAATATGGCCACCGAGCACAAGTATTCTTTCCTCAATAACATTCGCTACCCCTTCTTTTGGTTTGTTGGATGCATGTCCCACCATCGGAGACAGCGAATAGCGCTTCGCTGTCTGCCGCTGAAAAAACCAATGGTAAAAGAAAAGGGGCCGCATGAATCGCGTTTGATCATGCAGTTACAGAAGTCTAGTTATTGCCTGCCGAAGACTTCACATCCAGCGAAGACGCATTGCCTTCCAGAAAGAAAGAATTCCTCTCCAGTTAAACTTTACTTACATTTCGTCCAGATGTGACAACTCAAATTGCTGTCTTTAACGTCAGAATTTTTGTCCACACTCCACCCATCTCCTCCCATGAGATTTTCAGTGAAGAAATGATAAAAAATTAATCATCAGGCGACAACTAAAGCCTAGGATTTTTAGCCTTCAAGATAACTAGTGTTGTTGGAAAACACCATTTTTGAAAAAGATTCTCAAAATGTGAGTTCATTCTATCGGGCATCCCCGTGTTTCTCCATATGGCCAAGCTTTCAGGATTTCTAGCCCGCCAAAAAACCCGTTTCGCCGCGAATGGAAACCGATAAGTAAAAGAGGCATCGCAACTTCCGCGCGACATTGAACACTTGGATTACTTGCAGATCTGAGAGATCTGTAATGAAATGTTTCAAAAAGAACTTAGTCTTTGCCGGCCTGCTGCACAAAGAAAGATGCCCCTTTAGGGATCACGGGCGTCTCGATCTCAAAGTCCATTGACCGGATACGTCCAGGTTCGGACCCGCGTACAATCCGTCCCTGGTGGGGACTTGGCACGGCAATGGGTGACAAGGGGGCCGCGTCGGCAGCAGCGTAAGTCACGATATAAAGTGTGCGCGGGGCATCGGACCGGTTGGCGGTCGAGGCATGAGCAACGCGGCTATGCATCAAACAGACAGAGCCTGCAGGACCTCTGCAAGGAAGGGCCCGGGCCTCAAATTCGGCAGCGGCCACATCTGATACCGCACCGGTGAAGACCCCATTTTGAAAATGCGAAAGAAGCGGCCCGCGATGGGATCCCGGTGCAATCATCAAAGGTCCATTTTCCGCCGTCACATCATCAAGGAACAAAAGCGCTGTCAACGTGTCATCATTCGAATGGGGATCGAACGGGAAGTCCTGATGCCATTTCACATCCGTCTTTGTGTGCGGCAGCTTTGAATTCACCTTGGCATGGTGAAATCGTAGGTCCGGCCCAATAAGATCGGCAGCCATATCCGTCATGACGCTGTCGAAGGCGACGGTTGCGTAGATCTCCGAAACATCGGTCGGCGACGCAACACGTCTCAGTGACGGATGATCCGTCGCATGATCATCGTCGAGATCAAACCGTGGGCGTCCATCGCAGATAGTGCCAAAAGCGGTGTCGTGCCGACGGCTTTCCTCGACCCAATCGGCGAAGGTTGATCGAAGCGCGGAAAGTTCTGCCGGAGAAACAGCGTTTTCAGCGACGATCGCACCATCGCGGCGAAAGACTTCGACCTGTTCTTCGCTCAAAATAGCCATGGATTTGCCCCTCAATGCCTATTGCTCCGGCGTCACTCCCAGTCTAGTGCCGCGGCAAGGTTAGAGGCAAACGCAGAAAGATTGGACTCGGTGCTCACGTTTGATCATCCAGCGGAGGCGAGATTGATCATCCAGCCGATCAACAGGATCTGCGGCACTGTTAGAAGCGGCAAAAGGAGCGCCGCTTTGATCCTGCCGGTGACTTCGCGCAGGATCATGAATTCGGTGTAGTCGGTTGCAACGCCCGCCATAAGGAACGTGAAGGCATTTCCTGGCGCTTCAGCGCGCGCCATCAGATCCGATGCAATCGGCACGGATCCTTCTGAACAGACCTCAATCACTGTTGCCGCGATAAGCGTTGTGAAGAGCCCCAGGAGCGTTGCACCGAACCAGGTCGCAAAAACCTCCGTTGGAACTGTTGCCTGAATGAGAGCAGCCAGCACAACGCCAAAGAAGAGCCACCGAAGGACCATGCGGCTTGCCGTAACAGACCGGCGGGCGACATCTTTCAAGAACGCCATATCATAACGTTGCGCCTTAAGCCCCCGCTTAGCTTCCCCGAAGACGTCGAAATCTTCCGGCAGTTCGATACGGTTCGGGTTAGGTTTCACCCGCCCTGCCCGCTCCAGCGCTTCGACAACGAGACCTGTCGTAAAGGCAATCACAAGCGAAGCCAGAAGAAACACCGCGAGCCAACCCCAACCCATGAGAAGGCCGATGATGATTGTGAGAGACAGCGAGTTCCACGGCGATGCGATCAGGAAGGCAAAGACCTGTGCAAGACTTGCACCGCGTTCGTAGAGTTTCGCGCCCACCATCAGGACGCCATGGCTGCATAAATCAAGCAGAACACCGGCAAGCACCGCCCTTACCAGGCTCTTGGCGCCCTGGTCCCGGCCAATGATACCGATAACGAATTCTCGCGGCACTTTGTCAATAAGGCCGACCGCGACCATGCCGATCAGGATCCCCCACCACATGATCGCCATCATATCGACAACAGCATGGGCGAAGACCCCGAGCTTGAGCGGTGCATCGTGGGGAACGAAAGGTGAGGCAAGAAAAGCGAGAATAATGACGCTGCCAGATCCCCACAGAAGCCAGTCGGCACGGCGCCACAACGGCTTGGCGGCAACGGCTTCCACGCTTTCGCAACAGGACGGGACAGTCTTTGCGACCGGTGGCGTCTCAGGTGACAAAACGGTATCGCGCGCAAGCACCGTGCCGCCTCCGCAGCACGTGGCGGTTTCCATTTCAGCAGGTCGGTTTCTGTCGCTCAAGCGATTCTCCGTTTGAGAGAGCCGGATATCCCGTTTATCCGCGATCTCAGTTTACAAGTCTTTTACTCGTGTAGTAGCCGCAAGCGGCCTTTCCGTGGCATTCGTGAGAAAGAACCGGCTGGACGCTCAAGAATGCCTTTTCCGGATTGCCCTGATCTTGCTCTTAATCAAATAGCGCTTTCACTCCCTACCAGCAAGAAGCAGTGTGCCATCTGTGCTGTCGGATATCTGCGGAGCGTGAGAACGGTCCTCCGCTTTCGTCACATGATGATAGGTGACGCCCAGACGGTCCGATTCCGGCTGGGCCTAATGTTTTTCTCCACTTGCAAGATTCGCGCGGTTGATCCAGTCACTGGCGAAATCAACACATGCCTTAAAGTCAACAACGCGACATTCTGCCTGTCCGATTGAGCCGGTGACAACACTGCCCGCATTTTCAAAAGCCGAGCCGACGGAAGGAAACAATCGGCTGACATCATCAGCTACGTCAATCGCTTCCTTCCATACACCATCATATACGGCCTCTTTATAACGAAGCATTTTGGTGCGCCGGTTTTCCGCGAATGTCTCCGCCATGTGAAGTGCCGTGCAGCGGTTCCACCCAACCCCGATCATAAGGATTTTGGTCGATGGACGATGGTAGAGCTTTCCGAATGGCGTCTCCTCACCTGTCGCCCAGGCTACCGAATGGGGCGTCAGGTAATCTTCGGCTTCAAAACCATTGAGGCAAACGGACATTGAAGGATGATCGCTGCGCAGAGTACCCGGCCAGGTCCGAAACATTTCGGCGATCGCGCCCATCTCAAAGGTCGGCGAATTCGCGGCGTCAAATCCTGGAACCGCCGCTTCGATCTCACGCCGTTCTTCATCCGTCAGATCATCCACGTTGATGTCCTCGGTAAAAAGCGCGTCGCCGGAAAACCCGGGCATCGCGATAAGGCCCGTTGGGCCGACCGCTTCAATGAGCGCTTCAATGATGACCCGTGGCCCGCCGACCGTTGTTCCAATCGCCCTCATGGAGGCGTGCACAAAGACGGCGTCACCCTTTGTTATCCCAAGGGTCGAAAGATCGCGACGGATAGAGGTGATTGTCGAAAAACTTGCCATTTGATCCGACTACAGGAGAGCGGATTTCGCGGCAAGATGGCTAACCTTACTAGCATAAACGCACCCCAGAACGGTTATACACAATTGCGCGCGTTCAGCCGTGACGCATTCAAGCGAGAAGCCCGATGTCGTCGAGCGGGTATTTGAGTTTGTTGCATAAACCATCCTCGCCATCTTAAAAGAAACGCGCTACGAGGATCCATGACGACACGAGGGCGGTGCCTTTGCGGCACAACACATTGGGAATTTGAAGGCCCGGTTACCTGGGCCTGCTACTGCCATTGCGACGATTGCCGCCGCAATTGCGCGGCCCCGCTTGTCGCCTGGCTCGGTGTCCCGATTGTCAACTTCAAATGGACCGGTGCGGCGCCGAAAACGCACGAAAGCTCAAAGGGTGTTAAGCGGCATTTCTGCACAAACTGCGGCTCGCCGATGGGCTTTGAAGCCGATCATTATCCGGGCGGAATGCACCTTTACGCGGCCTCTCTCGATGATCCGGCAGATTTCGAACCGACCTTCCACGTCAATTACGAGAGCAAGCTGCCGTGGCTCCTGATCGAGGATGATTTGCTGAAATACGAAGGAACGCTCCTCCATACATCGGGCGATCTTTGGGATTATTCCTCGGCGACCGATTAAAGGCTTGGCTTCAAAAGCAGCGCTAAGCTGCCTTTTGTGCCTGAACGATTCCCGCCCAGTCCGCCTTTTCTGAAAGAAGCGTAGCAAGATCCTCCGCCGGGATCGGTTTCGACAGAAGATAACCCTGCACCATGTCGTAGGAGAGCTGCTGCAAGAGACCGAGTTGTTCTTCTGTCTCGACCCCTTCGGCAAC
>JBCDCZ010000069.1:0-17255 GCA_039180865.1 Pseudomonadota bacterium
CAGGATGTCCGGATCGTTGAGCGCGGCATAGACCACATCACGTGGGGCTTCGATGAAGATTTCGTCGTTGAGTTCCATGATCTCCTCCTATTAGCAACAAGGGCCGCGCAGATGGAGGAAGATATGATCTCTCTCAAATGGGTCTGGCCGTGTCGAGGTCGTTGGTTTGGCGGTCAGCGCACGCGCCATGACGGAAAATAATGATTGCTTTTCTGTTGATTGCTCTTTTTCGGCGCGTTCTTCAACATGTTCTGCTTTGCTGCGGTCGTTTGTGCGGCGGTGCTCGACAATTTCAGCGAGTATCGACAAGGCAATTTCCTCCGGCGTGATCGCTTTGATATCGAGGCCCGCAGGGGCTTTCAATCCCGCGAATGCAGCATCACTAGCACCTGCCTCAACGAGCTTATCTCTGAGGCTCGCCACTTTCTTCCGGCTGCCAACAAACGACAGATAGTCGGATGGCGCACCGAGCGCAGATCTCAGCGCCCCCTCATCACCCCGACCCTGGGTGGAGATAACGATAAAGCGCCTTGCATTGCTGTTAGGCACATCAAATCCGTCAACAAACACATCCGCCTCGCTGAATGCAGCGTGATCTTCTCCTCTCGCGCAAACGGTCCTCGAAAACCCCATCGGTTTTGCAAGAGCGGCCAACGCGACGGCGACGGGACTTGCGCCCATGATGACGAGCTCCGGCTTCGGGCGCACGGCCTCAACGAAGATATCCATCGAACCCTGGCTCGGACACATATTGCGTGCATATTTGACGCCGTCTTTTTCTTCACCGGGTACGACACCCTGTTCATCGAGCAGGTCTTCCGGTTGAACGGACACAAGACGCGGGGCGCCGTTGTCAATCGCATCCCGTGCCGCTTTCAAAACCGCTGACCGCGCACAACCACCACCGATCCAGCCACCGGAAATCGTTCCATCACCCATAATGACGGCTTTCGCCCCCGCCTTTGCGGAGGTGACCGCCGAGGTGCGAACCACGGTGGCGATCGCGAATGCTTCACCTTTGGATTTGAGGTCGGTGACGAGATCATGAATGTCGAGAGGTTGTATCATCAAATCCTCTCAAGGTGGGGTTCAAGGGCTGCGAGATCATTCAGCGTGGTCGCAGCTGCAAAAAGATCGAGGTGAGGTAGCGCTTCCGCCATACCGCGCGCAACCGGTTCGTAGTCTTTCCAGCCTTTGAGCGGGTTCAACCAGATAATCTTGGCACCGCGCTTTTTGAGACGTTTGAGCTGCTCACCGATCTTCTCGGGCGGATCGGTGTCGTAGCCGTCGGACAGGATGAGGACAACCGTACGGCCATTCACCTGATTGGTGGCGTATTGCGCGGTGAAGCGTTCGAGATTGCTGCCAATCCTGGTGCCACCGCCAAATCCCTGCGCCATGATAGATAGCCGATTGACGGCACGAAATGTGTCGCCGTCCCGCAGCGCATCGGATATTCGCACAAGCTGGGTGTGAAAGAGATACGCATCGGTGCGTTGATCGGCACCGATCAATCCTTTCAGAAAGGATATGAAGACGCGGGCATAAACCGTCATTGAGCCGGAAACATCGAGCAACGCCACAAGATGGACGGGGCGTTCGGGCTTTTGCCGTTTGAAGAGATAGAACGGCTCACCACCGGTTGAGACGCTGCGCCGGGCGATCTTGCGAAGGTCCAGCAAAGCACCCTTGCGGTCCGCTTTCCGGCGGCGGGAACGACGATCGCGGATCGCCTTTGCGAGCGTCTCGGCCACTTTACAGGCGTAAGCGAGATCCTCCGGTTTCATAAACTCTCTAAGGTCTGCCTTGTTGACGTTCACTGTCTTGGTGGCAATCAAACGGCCATCACCCGAATGCTCAGCCTCCGCGCCCGTATCATCGGGCATTTCCTGAGAACCCGCACCACTTGCGTCCATTCCCTGTTCCAGAAGACTACGACTGGTCCAGCGGTTCTTTTGATACGGTTTTTCATCCGTTTTCGGCGCCCGTTCCCGTACGCGGCCTTCATTGAACCAATAAGCCTGAAAGAGATCATCAAACCGTGCAAATCGCTCGCTGTCATTCGCGGTAACCGATTTAAGCGCGAGGGAGACTTCCCGCGCATCGGCGGGATTGATCTCGCACAACGCCTCCAACGCCGCCTCACTCTCAGCCACACCAACATTGATGCCGTTGTGACGCAGATGAGCCATGAAGCCGACAACGCGGTCAGAAACGCTTTCTGCGTGGGCAGGAAAACGGGTCACTGGCATCAGGCAGCCTTTCCGACTAGCCGCTGCGTTACTTCCGTCGGAATCGCGGCCTGATCGGCTTCGGTTTTGAGGAGGCACACAAGGCTCGCCTGAAGCGTAACCGGGTCTTGCGCAAGATCGTTGATACCAAGACCGGAGATGGCAGCGGCGAAGTCCAGCATTTCGGCTACACCCGGCTTCTTCTCGAGATCTTCCCGTCGAAGCGATTGCACAAAACCAACAATCTGATCGGCAAGCCTTGCATTCAAGTTCGGCTGGCGTTTCGCGAGGATGGCAAGTTCCGTCCTGCGATCCGGATAATCGACGAACGAGTAAATGCAGCGACGCCGCAACGCATCGGACAGGTCCCGCGCTCCATTCGCCGTCAACACCACATAGGGTTTGCTCTTTGCTTCAATTGTACCGAGTTCGGGGACGGATACCTGAAAATCGGAGAGGATCTCCAAAAGAAAGGCCTCAAACTCTTCATCCGCGCGGTCAATCTCGTCAATCAGCAGAACAGGCGGTGTTTCCTGACTGATCGCATCGAGCAAAGGCCTGCGGAGAAGATATTTGTCGGAGAAGATCTTCTCTTCAATCTCATCGCCCGATTGGTTTTCGCTGGACGCACGAATGGCAAGTAACTGGCGCTGGTAATTCCATTCGTAGATCGCATGGCCGCTATCGAGGCCCTCATAGCATTGCAAACGGATCAGGTTTGTTCCCTTAATCTCGGCGAGCGTTTTCGCAACCTGCGTTTTTCCAACACCCGCGGCACCTTCAAGAAGCAAAGGCCGCTCGAGATGCAGCGCAAGATGCAGAGCCATCGCCAGCTGGTCGGAGGCAATGTAACGGGCTTCTGCGAGATCTGATTTGAGGTCTGTCCAGGTCATTCATCCACTCCGCCATTGCGGGGCTTCGCCGCGCAATCCCGGTGTTCAGTTCCATATCCCCAGACCAACGCCCGGGGATATCGAACTTCCGCTCTAGTCGTGCAATCCAAGCTTGTTGGCAGTCTGCCATATCCGCCAATGGTCATGCGGCATATGGGTCTGTGTCAAACCGAAGGGCCGGAATGCATCATGGACCGCATTGGAGAAGCAGGGGACACCGCCCACATTCGGGCTCTCGCCGACACCTTTCGCGCCGATCGGATGATGTGGGCTTGGCGTAACCGTATGGTCGGTCTGATAGTTTGGCGTCTCCCACATGGTCGGGATGAAGAAGTCCATGAGAGAACCGGTCTTCACATTGCCAAGCTCATCATAGGCAATCTCCTGACCCATTGCGATCGCCAGCGCTTCCGTCAGACCGCCATGGACCTGTCCTTCAATGATCATCGGATTGATGCGGGTTCCACAATCATCGAGGGCGTAGAACTGGCGGATGTCGGCAACACCTGTGTCCACATCAATGTCGAGGACACAGATATAGGCGCCGAACGGATAGGTCATGTTCGGCGGATCATAATAGCTCACCGCTTCAAGGCCCGGTTCGACGCCAGGAATTGCCTGATTGTAGGAGGCGAAGGCGATCTCTTTCATGGTTTTGAAGCGCTCCGGCGCACCTTTCACCACAAAACGATCAACATCCCATTCCACATCGTCGTCATGGACTTCGAGGAGATAGGCGGCAATCATCTGCGCTTTCGCACGGATCTTGCGGCCCGCCATGGCCGTTGCCGCACCCGCAACCGGGGTTGAGCGCGAACCATAAGTCCCGAGGCCGTATGGCGCCGTATCGGTATCGCCTTCTTCAAGCGTAATGTCATCGGCCGGGATGCCGATCTCGCTTGCGAGAATCTGCGCGAACGTCGTCGCGTGACCCTGCCCCTGGCTGATTGTACCAAGCCGCGCAATGGCAGATCCCGTCGGATGGATGCGGATTTCACAGCTATCAAACATACCAAGCCCAAGAATGTCGCAATTCTTGACCGGCCCGGCTCCGACAATCTCGGTAAAGAAGGTCAGTCCGATCCCCATCAGCTTGCGCGTACTCCCGGCTTTGAAATCGGCAAGTTGCCGGGCCTGTTCTTCGCGCAGCCCCTCATAATCGACCGTATTGAGCGCTTTCTCCCAGGCCGTATGATAATCACCGGAATCGTACTCCCAGCCGAGGGCTGATTGATACGGGAACTGGTCCTTGCGAATAAAGTTGATACGGCGGAGTTCGGCGGCATCCATGTTGAGCTTGATTGCAAGAACTTCAATCATGCGCTCGATAAAGTAAGCCGCTTCCGTCACGCGGAACGAACACCGATAGGCAACGCCGCCTGGAGCCTTGTTCGTGTAAATCCCGTCGACTGCTAGATAGGCCGTCGGAATATCATAGGATCCCGTACAGATATTCATGAAACCGGCCGGGAATTTGGTCGGATCAGCACAGGCGTCGAACGCGCCATGATCGGCTGTGGTGTGGCACCAAAGACCTGTGATTTTGCCCTCTTTCGTGGCGGCGATTTTACCCTTCATCCAATAGTCGCGGGCAAAGGCCGTAGAGGTCAGGTTCTCGATCCGGTCTTCGATCCATTTAACGGGTTTGCCCGTTACAATGGAGGCAACGATGGAACAGACATATCCCGGATAAACGCCAACCTTGTTGCCGAAACCACCACCGATATCAGGTGAGATCACCCGGATATTGTGTTCGGCAATGCCGGAAATCAGCGATGCCACGGTGCGTACGGCATGGGGTGCTTGGAACGTTCCATGGAGGGTCAATTTGCCGTTCACTTTGTCCATGCTGGCAACGCAACCGCATGTCTCCAACGGACAGGGATGGGTCCGGTGATAATAGACCATCTCTTCAGCCACGACGTCAGCCCCGGAGAGCACCGTTTCCGTCGCTTCGCGGTCACCCTGCTCCCACGTGAAAATATGGTTCGGATGACGGCGCGGGCCATGCGCCCCTTCCAGGCTATCGGCAATGTCTTCACGAAGAACCGGCGCGCCATCCACTTCCGCCTTGAACGGATCGACCAATACGGGGAGTTCTTCATAGTCGACCTCGACAAGCTCGACACCGTCGGCAGCCGCATAGCGGTCTTTGGCGACAACGAACGCCACTTCCTGGCCTTGGAACAGAACCTTGCCGTCCGCGAGCACCATCTGTTTATCGCCAGCGAGCGTCGGCATCCAGTGAAGGCCAAGAGGCTCAAGATCGGCAGCGGTCAGAACCGCAAGCACACCCGGAACTTCAAGGGCTGCTTCGGTGTTGATGGATTTCACCCGCGCGTGGGGATAAGGCGAGCGGACGAAGTCACCGAACAGCATGCTCGCCAGCTTGATGTCATCGACGTAATTGCCTTTGCCTTGCGTGAAGCGGGCATCTTCAACCCGCTTGCGTGAACAGCCAAGGCCTTTGAGCGCTTCTGAACGTTCTTCTTTTGGAGGCGTCATCTCATTCATTGGGCGGCCTCCCTCACGGCATTCATTTCGCTTGCTGCAGCAAGAATGGCTTTGACGATGTTCTGATACCCGGTGCAGCGGCAGAGGTTGCCGGCCATGCCGAAACGGACTTCTTCTTCGGTTGGATTCGGATTTTCCTGAAGCAGCCGATGAGCCCGTGTGATCATGCCCGGCGTACAATATCCACACTGCAGGCCGTGGTGCTCCTTAAACATCTCCTGAAGGACATGGAGATTGTCCGGCCCGCCGAGCCCTTCGATCGTGGTGATGTCCTTACCATTGGCCTGCGCCACGAACATTGTGCAGGACTTGACTGATTTTCCATCAATATCGATCGTGCAAGCGCCGCAATGGCCCGTCTCGCAACCAATATGCGGACCGGTAATGCCCAAGCGTTCGCGCAATACATGGATCAGAAGTTCCCTCGGCTCGGCGAGGGTTTCAATCTCTTCACCGTTCACCGTCATTGTGACATGTATTTTACTCATAATTTCCTCCCTCAAGCCCGCGAGATCGCGCGCTCGATAGCGCGGCGAACAATGACGCTGGCTGCATGTTTCTTGAATGCGATCGGTCCGCGATTGTCTTCTGCCGGATCGCTCGCATCGACTGCCGCTTTAACGGCCGTATTGACGGCTGCGTCATCAAGTGATGAGCCGACCAGCGCATCCGCCGCCGCTTCACAATAAATCGGTGTATCGGCAAGATTGGTGAGCGCAATGGAAGCGGCAGAGCACGAACCAGCGTCCTTCTGAATCAGGACACCGGCGGCGGCTGTCGCATAATCACCGATTTTCCGCTTCTGCTTTTCATAGGCATAGCCGCCAGACGTCGCAGAGAATGAGACAGATGTTAAGATCTCCTCCTCTTCGCGCGCCGTGAAATAGGCGGCTTCGTAAAAGTCGCGCGCTTTCACGGTACGGCTGCCGTCCGGACCGACCAGAGCGAAGGTCGCGTCGAGACATTGCATCAGGCCCGGCATATCATTGCCCGGATCGCCATTGGCGACATTGCCGCCGACGGTCCCGACATACCGCACCTGCGGATCAGCAATCTGAAGTGCGGCTTCCACCATGATTGGCGCATGGTCCGAAAGAACCGTGCTGGTGATCACTTCATGCTGGGTCGTCATCGCGCCTATAGTGACCGTGCCGCCATCGGCAGAGATCCCTTTCAGATCGGCAATATCCTGAAGGTCGATCAGATGCGACAAATCCGTCATGCGCAATTTCATGAGCGGGATCAGGCTGTGCCCACCCGCCAGAAATCGTGCTTCATCACCATATTCGGAAATCAGTTTAACGGCATCGTCCAGGGAAGCCGGACGATGGTAATCGAAAGCAGCTGGTATCATGCTTCTCCTCCCAAGCAAGCAGTCGCATACTAATTTGTCGCAGGAGGGTTCAGATACAACGCCTTGTCAGACCAATAGTGAGATAAAATGCACGAATTGCGAATTATCTGCACGAGATGCGACTAGGGCTCGGCCTTATTAAATGAGGTTGCTTGGTCGGAGAAAACCTATGGATCCGAGCCCTAAGCCAAACCCAGCGCTTCGCGGACAGCTGGCAGGCGCGAACGGCTGACGGGCACCTTGTCCAGCGACTGCGCATTCTCGAAGAAACAGATCCCGTTATCCTTTTTCCGCTCAAAACTGCTCACATGATGCGGGTTTACGAGATAGGAGCGATGGGTCTTCACGAAACTGCCATCGGGCAGGCGTTTTTCAGCTTCCGACAACGACCATGGGCAAAAAAGCCGCTCGTCTTCGCTATAAACCACGGTGTAATGCCCTTCGGCGCGGATGGCGGCGATATTGTCGTGAGCCAGAAAAAACGTCCTACCGTCTTTCTCAAAAGGGATCTGGACCGAAGGCGTTAGCTGCTCTCGGATCGAGGCATCGCTTAGAGGCGGACCGTCTTTGGAGACCGAGACCGAAGCGACAGCGAGTGTCTCGGACCGCTCCGCGATTGGCGAGAACGTCGCTGTGTTGAGAAGAAACGCTCCGCAAATAATAAAGGAAGCGATGGTGACAATATAGGCGAGCATATCGTTGCTGATGAGGCGTTCGACCGTCTCAACTGTTTCAATCAGAATGAACTCTGTTCCCGCCATCGCAACGAAATGCACAGCGAAAACTGCAAATCCGAAGAAGACTGTTCCGAAGATGATATTGAGCCGCGTTCGCTCGCGGTAAGCAATCCAAATGGCACCGATGCTGAGGGCGACCGATGCAATCACCGCAACAACCAGACCGATCGGATTATAGACTGGCAGGCAGAGTTCGATCCCGGACATGCCGGTATAGTGCATCGCCAGAATTCCAATTCCCACAATCGTTCCGGCGACGAGTTTCGTCCCAGCCGTCCTCTTCCGAAAATGCAGAATCAAAAGCGCAATTCCAGTGACAAGAATGGCAATCAGAGCCGAAATGAGGGTGATCAGAGGGTCGTAGTAAAAAAGGATTGGCAGTTGCAGGCCAAGCATCGCAACAAAATGCATCGACCAGATGCCACCGCCCAGAGCCACTGCTGCAAAACAGACCGCGCGTTGCCGCATTTTAAGAGGCATTTGCGAGGCGCCATGCATGATGGAAAGCCCGGTAAAGCCTGCCATTAACGCAACAGCCAGCGACGCGGCCACCAGCCAATAATTATGCGAAACCTCCAGCAAAACCCCCTCCGCCAGATGACCCGTAACCCCATTCTATAACGAGAGATGTCTGCCTTTGAAGTCATTTGCATTTAGGACAAACCCACACAGCAGGTCCAATATAAGCTTACGATCAGTGCTTTTTCAAAAACCGGGGACGCACAACGGATCAATTTGGCGTTGTTGTGGTTCGAGCTTTCGACTTCAAAACCTGACTGATGATAGGCAACAAAGCCGTTGCGTCTTCCGCGACTTCACTCGCCCCATCGAAGCAGTGGTGCTGAGTGAAGAGTGACGGCGTGATGTAAACCGTATCGATTTCCGCTCGAAGAGCAGCCTTGAGACCAGCTTCAGAATCTTCAATGACAATACAATTGTCTGCTTCAACGCCGAGTTGTTTAAGCGCAAGAACGAAAACTTCCGGGTCGGGTTTTTTGCGTTTCACATCTTCCCTGCAGCAAATCATGGAAAAATGCGACAGGGCTTTGGCTTCGCCCGTACCCTCGAACAACGCCTACACATTCGCCCGGCTGGTCGTCGTGGCAATGCCCAGCTTCAAGCCGACAATGATCGCGTAGTTGATCAATCCCAAAATACCGGACCTGAACGCAATTCCGCCGGACGCGACGAGTTCCGCGTAAGTCCGGGTCTTTATCAAGTGAAGACCTGCGACATCGAGGTCACCCGCGAAACCGGTTTGTTCCATAAACGCCCGGATCCTCTCTTTTCCAACGGTCACACGCAGCAAGGCGCGATAGGCGTGCGTTCCCCAATTCCAGCTCAGACCGATTTCATCGAAAGCGCGATTGAACGCTTGCCGATGCAATTCCTCTGTTTCAGCGAGGATCTCGTTCAATCGCGGGTGGGTTCGGGGACCTATGTCGCTTCGGCTCCGACAGAAGACGCCCACCGGCGAAAAAACACCAAAACGGTGATCGCCGGGACACAGAAACCAAGTATCCGTTCAAAGGATTATCACGGCGTGGACGATCTCTGGTCGCCCAAAGCCAACTTGGACTTTCCGAGAAACCGGTCGTCTTTATGCCGGATGTCCCTGACATTCCTGCATTTCCCATGCGCTCATGGTTATTGCGCCGGATAAACGAAATGTCGGGCGGCTAAAGGGCGATATTCTGATTAGCGTCACGAACACGGGCTATGATGCATTAAGGGAGGCCATTGCCAATCACCTCAATCTGACGCGCGATCTGTCATGCACAAAAAATGATATCATCATGACCACTGGAACCCAGCAAAGTGTTGATCTGATAACGCGGCTTCTCTTGGAGCGGGGTGATTCGGTCTGGGTGAAAGAGCCGGGTTGCATGGAAACCGGAGCGACCCTTTTGGCAAACGGTTGCGGCCCTTACTCAATTCCTGCCGATCCCGATAGAATGAATGTTGAGGATGGAATAGCGAACGCACCTGTTCCAAGGATGGTCGTGATTTCTCCCTCGCGGCACTATCCGCCCGGTGGTCGGTTGTCACCGGAACCACGGCAGGCCCTTTTGGAATTGGCGAAGCGGTCCGGCACGTGGATTTTGGAAGACGATTACGACAGCGACTTCGATTATGGCAGCGGATCACCATCAGCTCTGCAGACGGCACACCTGTGAAACGGTTGAGGCCTCTTCGAAAGACCCGTCTCTGCCTCTGAAATTGCGAAAGTGGAATTCGCCCAGCGGATGCAAGGTTGCGAACCGCGAGAAACAATGCGTCAAAGTAGCATCCAAATCCCGACTCAATTGAGCAGATCAATTTTTGTGGCTTCACCGCACCGACCGAGGATCGCTCGCTACGCTTACGAACTCCGCTGGAGTAAGGGGGCCCATTTAAAATTCTGATAGTATTGCGTTTCTCGGAAACTAGTTCTCAAAGAACCAACAAAATGACCGACCACCTATATTTCACTGATGTTCTTGAGTGCATGATGGGGATGAGAGGATTCATGCCTAGGGCAAGAATATCCAACCCACCCTCAATGGCCCGGCATATCAGCATCGGCTTCGATGGCGCCGCGGTCGTGCGCTTCCGACCATTTCACAACAACGGGCGATGCTCCTTGAAGCCGGGCCTTTTGACGAATGGCATTCCGTCGGGCCGTCCGGGCAATGCGGCTTTCCGCCAAACTCTCGGGCTCCGGTTCCGCGCCGGTCTCGAGCGCCTGCCAGACACGCTTTTTGGTCGCAACGTATTCGCTCGGGCCCCAGGCTTGCAGCAGATCCTGAAACGCGTCGAACAGATCCTCATCGAAAGCCTTATCCTCGCCGAACGGATCCATGACGGGACTTCCCGGATGAAGGCTCATGGCCGGCATCATCCCATCCGGTATCGGCGTATTCGCTGAATGGGTGCGGCCCGCCTTCATAAGGTCCGGCAAGACATGAGTGTGCGGTCCAGGCGGTGATTTTCCACCGGTGTCAGGCCCGCCGATCTTCTGATAGACCTCACAGCGCCCAATCGCCGAGAGCGCCACGCGATGGGGATGCGCCTTCAGGATCGCTCCGAGAGCCGGATTATCAGGCTCGGTAAGCGAGCGCCCTTCATTTGCCCGTAACACCTCCATAAGCGCAGGATCAGACGTGCGCACACAAAAGTCGATGTTACGCTGGCCTAATCCCATATCGAAAAGGATGGACGTTTTATCAGCGGGCCGGATTGCGCCGGTGTCCACGCCAAGCTCGGTCAGAACCGTGCGGGCCGAGCGCTCTGCTTCCGCTTCGGGCAGGCAAAGCGCGACACCCTGTTGCCAGCGTTCCGGGTTCTTGCTGAGCGCTTCCCAGGCGACCGGCGTAACGCCGTCGGTACGTTCAATCCGGATTGCACCGCGCGATGTTGCGCGGACCAAAGCTTCAGCCACCTCAGCGGCTTCGCCCGGATCCTGATGAAATTCAGCAATCGCTCCGAACGAGCCGATATTCCAGCCCGCCTGCGGATCCTTCAGATGCGTTTTGAGTATCTCGACAAGTTCCGGCATGTCACGTCCCCCGCTCCGTGCGTTCCTTGATCCAATCCTGCACACCGCGGCTGACAGCGTCAAGAACGGCAGCCCCGATGGCCTGCCCGACGGGAGTGTGGAGCCCGGCGTGGGTCATCTTGCCGGGAGGCGCGGCAATCGCAATACAATCAGTCCCTGTCCCGGTGGCCCGTCCATCGGCAAGATCCGGACCATGGGCAATCACGGCCGCCGTCCGCGCCTCCGTTGCGATCGACAACGCTTCGATCTGGGCTGCTTCGCTCAGTCCGCAGGAGACAGTGACCGCAATATTGATTGTGCCCGCCGCAACTTGAACGGGCGCAATCTCCCCTCCGATCCTCACCGCATTGGAAAGCCCGACCGTTGCGAGCACCTCCACGCTGACACCCTCCCTTGTAACCCGCGCTTTGGTGAAATGCTCGATATTGCGGGAGGTCAGAAAGCCGATAGCTTCACCGTAACCGGTGCGCTCGAGCTCCTGCTGAAACCAAAGCCCGGCATCAAGATCTTCCGGAAGATCGGCATTCCTCACTTCGCGCCAGACAATCCGCTCAGCCATCACAAAACCCGGTCGGTTCAGCGCCCAGGAAAGGACCCGCATCGGACGCTCTAACTCGGCAGTTAGCCAGGGACGGGAAAGCGCGATCTTCATTAGGTTGTCCGGCTCAATGGTTGAACGATCAAACCGCCCGCGCTTTCTTCAAGATGGACCTCCACACCATAAACCGCGCGTAAGTTGTCAAGCGTCAAGACGTCGGACGGCGGCCCATCGGCGAAAACGCGGCCCTCATTGAGTAAGATAAGACGCGTACACCAACGCGCCGCAAGACCAAGATCGTGAAGTGCGGTGATCACGGTGCGGCCCTCGCGGGAGAAGGCGGCAAAGGTCTCCATCGTCGCAATTTGATGGGCAGGATCGAGGGCGGCCACCGGCTCATCGGCAAGGATCAGCGGCGCTTTTTGAGCAAGCGCACGGGCAAGAAGCACCCTCGCCTGTTCGCCGCCTGACAGGGTTCCGACGCGGCGATCGGCAAACGATGCAACATCGGCCTTTGCCAAGGCGTCGCTGATTGCTGCCTGATCGTCTTCGGATAGCGGTACACCGAGCCTGCGATAGGGCGTGCGACCAAGGGCGACCACTGTCGCCACATCAAGGTCCCATGCAATTTCTCGGGTTTGCGGCAGCCAGGCGGCAGCGCGGGCTCTTTCGGATGGCGGAAGGGACGCAAGTGAGCTCCGCCCTCTTGACGGAATGAGACCGAGAGCAGCACGCATGAGCGTTGATTTTCCCGCTCCGTTCGGGCCGATGAGCCCGACGCATTCCCCCGGGTGGATCGTGAGATCCAGATCACGCAAAACCGGGTTCTTTCCGAGCGTGACTGAGAGTTTTTGGAGGGAAAGCGCCGTCAAAGCGAGAGCCTCCGCCTGGTGCTGAAGATCAGCCACAGGAAGAAGGGAGCCCCGACCAGCGCCGTTAGAACGCCGAGTTTAAGTTCCCGGTCCGACGAGAGGAGCCTCACGGCAAGATCGGCAGAAAGAAGCATGGCCGCTCCACCGAGTGCTGACGCGAGCAGGAGTTTCGAGGGCCGCGCTCCGACGAGTGGACGCAGGATGTGCGGCACAACGAGCCCGACAAACCCGATCGCGCCCGCAACCGCCGTTGCCGCTCCGACGGAGGCCGCTGTTCCGAGCACTGCCACAAGCCGCAACCGGGCAAGGTTCACGCCAAGCGTATTGGCCGCTTCTTCACCGAGTGTCAGCGCATCAAGCCCCCGGCCAAGACCGGCAAGAAGAAACCAGCCGAAAACCATGAAAGGAGCAGCAAGCCAGACATGGGTCGTCGAGCGGTCCGTCAGGGATCCGAGGAGCCAGAAGACGATCTCAAGAGCTGCAAACGGATTGGGAGACAGGTTGAGCGCAAGCGAGGTCAAGGCTCCGGCAAGCGCACTGATTGCAATGCCGGCAAGGATCAATGTGAGCGACCCGCCATGGCGCCCGGCAAGCCCGATAATGGCAAGCACCGCGATGACGGCACCAGCAAGCGCCATCAGCGGGAGCGCCAGTGCAAAGGCTGCCGATAAGCCGCTATAGATCGCAATCACGGCACCTAGAGCTGCCGACCCTGAAATGCCGATCAGACCCGGCTCTGCGAGCGGATTGCGTAAATACCCCTGAAGGGCTGCGCCCGAAAGCCCGAGGCTCGCCCCGATCATTGCGCCAAGTATGGCGCGCGGCAGCCTGATCTCGCGCATGACAAGAACCGTTGCGTCCCCTTCACCAGTCAGAAGTGCCCGCAGACTCTCGCCTACCCCAATTGAAGCTGGACCGACCAGAAGCGAAGCCGCAAAAAGCCCCGCGACGAGCAGGCTTAAAAGTGCGATCAGGAGCGGGTAGGGTATCACTTGGCAAGAACCGCCGCGCGCGCGGCGGAAAGCCGCTTGATCGCCGCAATGACGAAGGGTGTGCCGCACACCCAGTCGCGATCCGCAACCGGTGCACGCAATGTTTCAGATCGTATCGCCTGAAGGGCTGGGTGAATGAGAATCTCTTGCGCAAGTGCCGGCGTCTCAAATGTCCGGCCGGTAACGATCAAATCCGGTCGTTCCATGACCAATTGTTCAAGCGGCAGGCTGGCACCTCCATTAAAACCAAGCTCTATCGCAATATTGGCGAGCCCAGCCGCCTCCATCACCGAATGGGCGAGCGTTCCGGCGCCCGACGTATAGCTGTTCGCATAATAGGTCGCTGCCCGTGGGCGCTCTTCAGTCTCAATCCGCGCGGCATCAAGATCGGCATCAAACCGGGCGAGCAGGCTTTCAGCTTCACCTTCACGACCGAGGACCGTTCCCATTTTCGCAACGCGTTCCCGGATCTCATCGAGGGAGGATGCGGGCGCGAACTCGACCACCGGAATACCAAGGCGGCGCAGCATACCAACCGTTGCCCGTGTGGTGAATGTACCGGCAATAACAAGATCCGGCTTAAGCAGGAAAATCTCTTCCGCAAGCCCGCGATTGACCGGATAGGCCGCCGCCTCTTTCGCCATCGCAGAGGACGTTTCATCCCGAGCAAGATAACTTACCGAGAGCAGTTGTCCGGGTGCGGAGAGCATTATCGCAAGCTGATCGGTGCAGAGATTCATGGAAACCACACGCGCCGGGGCCTTTGACGATCCCGACTCGTTCGCTGTTCCTTCGCTCACCGCACCGAAAAAAAGCGCGCTAATGATCGCCAGTGCGAAAACCCTGACCCAATTCATCCAAAGTCTCCTGCTCGCGGCCGAGCCAGCGTTTTGAAACCGCGCGCCAGGTGGCAAGACGCGCAAAATCCGGTGTCTCCGCGAGACTGTCATCATCTTCGATGAACGGGTTCGGGAAGAAGACCGAAATCATCGGTTCATTCGCACCGTTCCACATCTCAAAGCCCCAGAGAACGGGATAGCCGTCGGATCCGAAACCGCGGAACATTTGAGCTTTCGACGGTTTTCTCCGCGCCATCAAATCGGGCGATGTCGGATGGGCTTCACTTCCCCGGTTCTCCCCGATGCACAAATGAAAGTGCCCGCCATTTGAAAACATGACCGTCAGATAGCCGTCCATGAGACCGGTCTTGGTGGGCGGCCCCGGGCACTTCCATTCATAGGCAGCACCCTCGATCAGAGGGCCGAAACGGATCCCGTCCCAATGGTTTTCAAAAACGTCCCGCAGGAAATCGTTGAGGAAGGCTTCTTCTGTCGGCAGAGCCCAGATTTCCCGGGCAATGCCACCGCCGGGTTTCTGAACGGTTTCACTGGGTTCCGATCTTATCTCCCAATCCTTCGCCGTCATAATCCGCCTCCTCAAAAACCTCCGTGGTACTTCTCCGATTAAAACGTGAATCTGAGGCCTGCGAAACCGGAAATGCCTTGGGTCTCGAAGTTCAGGACTTCCTGATAGTCGGCATTGGTCAGATTTTCGACACGGGCGAAAACCTCAATCTTGTCGGTCGCCTGATAGCTTCCCTGGATATTCACAAGCAGGAAATCGTCAAGCGTGATGCCAGGTGCCGGGAAGATGCCCGCCGTAAAGTCTGAGTCAGTTTGATCGCCTGTATAGGTAACCCCGAGATTCACTGTCGCACGGTCATCCAGGAAGGTATAAAACGCATCGAAACTTGCCATATGGCGCGGACGACGGACTTCCTGAAAACCGGTCGAACCCTCTTCGGCAAGCGTATAGGTGTAGCTTGCAATCAGCGTGAGCTGATCGATCGGGTTCGCCGTCAATTGCAGTTCAACACCCTGGCGCGGACTCTCACCCGGTGAATTGACCGATGTCGGCAGGAAAGCGACCAGATCAAAGCCGGAGACAATCTCATCGGTGACAGTGCCACGGAAATATGTGGCGTCAAAAATGACGCGGTCCTTAAAGAGTTTCTGTTCAACTCCGATATCCCACTGGAAGGTCTCTTCGGGCACCAGATCCGGGTTGCCGATAAACATGCCTGGAAAGAAACCGAACTGCTCTAAGAATGTCGGGTTGACGACCCCGCGCCCGACCGAAGCGTGAAAGCGCGTTCCCGTTTCCTCCAAGCGGTAGGACCCGCCAACAGAGAAAGTCAGCGCATCCTCGAAGGCGTCATTGTCATCGTAGCGAATACCCGCCTGGAGATCGAATTGCTCGAAGAAGGTTCCTTGGTATTCCCCGATGAACCCCAAAAGAGTACGCGTCTGATTACCGGTGGTCGCAACATTGATCTCTTCCTCGACCTCAAATGCGCCTGTCACCACGTTTTGAACCGGACCTACATCGAATGAATAGCTTGATTTCGCGAGCCCTTTGAAGCGTTGTCCCTCGCTCACGAAGGTGGAAAAACCATCAAGAAGGCTGTCGGAGATGTTATCGACATATTCAAAGCGTAGCTCATTGACGAGCGCGTCGTTGAGCAGGGAGTGTTTTCCAAAGACGGCGAGTGAAATGTCCCTGGCATCGGTCACACTGTCGCTGTCAACGACAGTGCCGGTTGTCGCGTCCGGTATCTGTGGGAAAAGCTGGGTGTCAAAATCTGACTCCCGGTCGACGAGGCGGAAGACCCCGCCGACTTTCAGATCATCAGTAAGGTCGATATTGGCTTTGGCGTTAAGGGTTATGTTGCGGTCGCCGTCGAGTTCTCCTTCCCGGTCGCTTGTTCCGGTCGCGACGTTAAACCCATCAGTCCGGCGAAAGCCAACGGATAGCGCACCGTCCCAATTGTCACCGCCGCCGCTGATGTGACCTGCGGCGCGGGCCGTGGCATCTGAACCGCCTTCCACAGTACCACCAATAGTGTAGTCATTCCGCTTGCCTTCGCGCGTGATAATGGAAATGACACCAGCAGACGCATTGGAGCCAAACAGCGAGGATTGCGGTCCACGGATCACTTCAATCCGCTCAATATCGGTGACCTGCAGGCTACCAAAATCAAGTTCGCCGGATGAAGCAGGAGCAACTTCGACACCGTCGATGAGAACGAGAACCTGGTTTGCCTCCGCGCCACGCACACGGATCTGGGTGAGCCCGCCGAAGCTTCCAGTCCGACTTACAGCAAGTCCCGGCACCTGCCGCAACGCATCGGCGACATAACGGGTTCCGCGTTGCTCCAGTTGCTCGCCGGTAATCACGGTAAAAGCGCGCCCGGTCTGGTCTACGCCGACCGGCGTCAAGCCGCCTGATATCAGGATTTCCTCAAGGGCCGTTCCGCCCTGAGCACTTGCCGAGACAGGCAATAACGCGCCAGGGATTATAGCCGTGGCGGCCATTAAACACATACTTAAACGTTTCAACTCATTTCTCCGTACCAGCGGGCATCGCATACAATGCCGGGTGAATGGTTTTCGGGAGGTCAGAGTGTGAAACCACGCACTGCCCGCCCCTGACAGTCCTGATTCACCGCTGCGGAGAAACCGCTCCAAAGGTGCGCCCCGCACCACGGAAGGGTGATCGCTCCGGCAGGTCTCCTGGCTTGCGGGTC
>JBCDCZ010000070.1:0-17085 GCA_039180865.1 Pseudomonadota bacterium
ATCCGGAACAGGGGGCGGCAAAATTCCGCCGCTACGGCGTCAATGTGATCGTCGCAGACCGCGAGGGTGAAGGCGCACCGGTGATCTTCGAAGACCATCCGACGCTCGGCAATGTGCTTGGCCGTATCGAGCACATGTCGCAGATGGGAACGCTCTTTACCGATTTTATGCTGATCAAGCCGGGCGCACTCCATAAGGCGAATGGCGGCTATCTGGTGGTCGATGCGCGTCGTCTTCTAACCGAGCCTTTCGTCTGGGAGGCGATTAAGCGGACGCTCAGATCCGGTTCAATTCGGATTGAATCGGGCGCTGAGCATCTCGGCCTTTCGACCACTGTCTCGCTCGACCCCGAACCGATCCCGCTCCACGTCAAGGTGATCCTCATCGGCGAGCGCCGTCTGTACGATCTTCTGGTGCACTTCGATCCGGATTTCGGCGATCTATTCAAAGTCGAGGCGGATTTCGACGACCGTTGGGAGCGCACCGAGGATAATGAGGGCCAGACTGCCCGGCTCTTTTCTTCCATCATCCGGTCGGAAAACCTTCTGCCGCTCAGCGCGGAAGGGGCCGCGCTTCTGATTGAAGAAGCCGCCCGCGATGCACAGGATGCCGAGCGCTTGTCGCTCCGCACCGAAGAACTCTGCGATTTGTTGAGCGAAGCCGATTACTGGGCGCGCCAGGACGAACGCCGGGTTGTCTCAGCAGACGATATGGATTGCGCCATCAAGGAGCGGATCCAGCGCAAGGATCGAATCCGCGAGCGCATGTATGAAGCGATTGAGCGCGAGACCATGCTCATCGATACCGAGGGCAGCATTGTCGGTCAGGTGAACGGGCTTGCGGTTCTCGGGATCGGCGGCTTCGCTTTCGGCAAGCCCTCAAGGATCACCGCGCGGGTGCGCATGGGAACGGGCAAGCTTATCGATATCGAGCGTGAGGTGAAGCTTGGCGGGCCGCTTCACTCCAAGGGAGTGATGATCCTCTCAAGCTATCTCAACGGCAATTTCTCGCTCGATCAACCGATTTCGCTCTGGGCGAGCCTCGTATTCGAACAATCCTATGGCGGCGTCGATGGTGACAGCGCCTCGTCGACCGAACTCTATACCCTTCTCTCGGCGCTTTCCGACGTCCCAATCAAGCAGTCACTGGCCGTCACCGGCTCAGTGAACCAGCTCGGCCAGGTGCAGGCGATCGGAGGCGTGAATGAAAAGATTGAGGGCTTTTTCGATATCTGCAAAGCGCGTGGCCTTACCGGCGATCAGGGTGTCCTGATCCCCGCCTCGAACGTCAAACATCTGATGCTCCGCCAGGATGTTGTGGATGCGGCGGCGGACGGGCGATTCAACGTCTATCCGGTTTCCACGATCAATGAAGGGATTGAGCTTCTCACCGGCAGGGCGGCGGGAGAACGGGATGCGGACGGGCGCTATCCGGCAGAGAGCATCAACGCTCTGGTTGAAGAAAAACTCGAAACCTTCGCCACAAGACGCCGCTTCTTTGCAAGCGACGGCGAGGACAAGAAAGATGAGTGAGTTGGAGGATAAGCCCAAGCGAGCACCGCGCCGCATCCTTGCTGGTTTCGGCTCTGCGGGCGATGAAATCCAGACGCTTGACGCAGCGCTTGCTCTTGCCCGCGCCCTTCATGCGGAGATTGCCGGTCATTTCATCGAGGAGGCCGGCCTCATCAATATGGCAAGCCTGCCCTTTACAAGGATCGTGCGTTCGCATGGCCGCGCGGTCAAAGATGTCGGCGCGAGCGATATGGAGCGAGAGATCACCGAAGCCGGAAGAGCATGGCGTCGACGGCTTGCCGCCGGGGCCCGCCGCCATCAGCTTTCCTACAGTTTTGCCGTCACCCGCGGCGACTATTGTATCGAACTCAAAAAGGCCGCGTCGCCCCGCGACATTGTGATTGTGAATCCGGAGAACGTTTTCAAAAACCGGCGGGCTGCTCTCTTATCCGCTCTGGGTGCTGCTGAAGAAGCCGCTGGCGCGGTACTCATCCCGAGACGCGCTTTTCAGAGTGTCGGGCCGGTCGTGCTCATCGCCTCTGAAGGCGCTCCCAGCGACACCGCCCTGCAACTCGTCGAAGAAATAGCGAAAGCAGAAAACCGCAAAGTGGTGATCATTACGCCGGGTGGAACAACCACGGCGGATGAAGAGGGACTGGAGACCCTTCCTTTCAATCAGACCGATGTGGTGCGCGCGGTAGATGCGATCAATGCGCTTTACCCCTCCTATCTCGTCTGGCAGCAAGGTCCCTCACCCGAACTCAATGACGAACTTCTTCCCCTGCTAGATGCCACTGATGGGCCGCTTTTGATTTTGAAGGGGTAAAAGGCTGCGGTCGTAATCGCCTTCCAATATTCCATCACTTGCTGCTGCTGGCGCCGCGTTTGCCCTTCATGTCGGCAAATAGCGGGGGGATCTCACCGCGACCGGCAGCGGTGACAACCTTCTTGAAATTTGCACATTGCATCTGATCTGGTTCAGGACAAGCCGCCGTGCTTCTAAGAGAATCCCGGATTTTCTCAAGCTTCCTGATCAGCCGATCAATCTCTTTCGCTTTCGCTCTCAGCCGCTGGCGGTCAATGTTTGGCCCTTCCGGCGCAAACATTGACCGTATTTCATCAAGAGAGAATCCAGCCCCCCGCCCCAGAGCAATCAAAGCCAGACGCTCCAGGATCTCGGGCTCGTAAACACGTTTCAGACCGTGTCGGCCAGACGATTGGATCAGTCCGCGTTCTTCGTAATAGCGCAGCGTGGATGCCGGTTGGCCGCTTCGTTTCGCAACTTCGGAAATTGTCAGCATTTGCCACTTGACCTCAAGTTAACTTGAAGTGGCACGATAGGCCTTGAGTTAAAAAACACAAGGAATTTCAAACTCGAATGGCACTTACCCTTTATGGCTCACCGCTGAGCCCTTATGTCCGCGCCGTGCGTGTCGCGCTTTCAGAAAAGACTGTCGAGCACGAAGTCGTGCCCATCGGGCCGTCCGAACTACAAGCGCCGGATTACACCAAACATCATCCGTTTCGAAAGCTCCCATATCTAGATATCGATGGCACGTCGCTCTTCGAAACATCTGCGATCCTGCACTTCATCGATGAGGCTTATGAGTCCGGCAGCACGCTCCAGCCTTCCGATCCGTTGGAACGCGCCTATTCCGAACAATGGATGAGTGCTGCGAATTCCTACCTCTACCCGGACGCATTCACCGACTTTTTCTTTCAGATCGCGCTTGCCCCGCATTTCGGGATTCCGGTTGATGAGAACCGGATCTCGGCAAGCGCTGAGCGCCTCTCTCATCATCTTTCAGCCCTCACCGGCGGCCTTAAGGCTAAAACGCTCGGTGCCAGTACCATGCCGACACTTGGAGACATTCTGGCTGCAGCGATCATGATGCCGCTCCTCGAAATCGAACAGGGTCAGGCGCTTCTCAAAGACGCGCCACTTTTTGCAGCTTGGCTTAACGACCTTTCCGAACGTCACAGTTTTCAGAGCACAGGCCCAGAGATCCAATGACGGACCAATCACAAAATACGACCGAAGACCTTTTGAGATTCAAGAGGGAGCAACACGACCTCTGGAACGGTGACATGGGCGATATCTGGGTCGCCGAACAAGCCTTCATCGACGGGATGATCAAGCCATTCGAGAAACTGTTGGTCGATGCCGCACGCGCGACACATCCCGGTTCGGTGCTTGATGTCGGATGCGGCAATGGAACCACAACCCTTGCCATGGCACGAGCGCTTCCACACGGCGCGCGCCTGACGGGGCTCGACCTCTCTCAGCAGATGATCACCAACGCGAAGAAACGCTCAGACCATGAAGATCTCGCCGTCGATTTCATATGCGCGGACGCAGCGGATTACGCGTTTGCACGGGAAACGTTCGACCTCATAACGTCCCGGTTCGGCGTTATGTTTTTCGCAGACCCCGTGGCGGCCTTTCAAAATCTGCGCGGCGCGGCGTCTCGCTCCTGCCGTGGCCTGTTCCTCGTCTGGCGACGCCCTGAAGACAACGCCTTCATGATGACCGGTCAAAAAGCCGCGTCCGCTTACCTTCCTCAAGGCGCTCCAAAGCCAATGGATGCGCCGGGCCCCTTTTCTTTAGCGGATCCGGATCGTGTGTCCGCTGTTCTTAAGGAGAGCGGGTGGTCAGACCCGCAATTCGAAGCCGTCGATCTCACGTGCTGTTTTCCAAGCTGCGATCTCGACATGTTTCTTGAGAAGCTCGCCCCGATCGGTCCCGGCTTCAACGATTTGAACGCGGATCTCAAGGATAAAGTCCGCCGGATCGTGCGCGACGCCTACGCGCCCTTCATCACGGGCGGCGAAGTCGAATTTATCGCTTCCTGCTGGCTCATCAAGACCAGCACCTAAGCCTCCAATCCAACTCTTCTTCAGGTGAAACCATGGCAAAGATTGTCACAATTGAAAAAAGTATCGTCATCAATGCACCGATCGACGAGGTCTGGCGGGTCAGCGCGACCGATTTCGTCCACATCGACCAGTGGGACGGCAATGTGAAATCCTCAAGCTCCTCGGGTCAGGGGAATGGCGAGAGCCCCTCGGCGGGACGGGTCTGCAATATGTACAATGGCGGCATGACCGTCGAAAAACTGGTCGAATTCGACGCGGAAAAACACAGCTTCAAATACGACATTGTCGAGGGGCTACCGGGTTTCGTTGTTCATGCAAGAAACAGCTGGATCCATCAACCCATGAAAAACGGCAAGACCCGCCTCACCATGAAGCTTGCCATGCAAGTCAAAGGGATCCTCGGCACTCTGATGCGAATTCCGATGAAATCGCAGATGGGGAAAGTCCTCGGCAAGGCCCAGGAAGAACTGAAGCATTATGTCGAATTTGGGAAACCACATCCGCGCAAGCAGAAAAAAGCGCGATCCGCGGTCTGATTGAAACAAGCGAACAGGAGCCGAACGATGGGTTTTCCAATCATCTCCGCGTCCCTCGGTGCGTTTCTCATCATCATCCAGCAAATTCTGCTTATGAATGTCGGAATGCACCGAACAAAACACGCCGTCGGGGTCGGCACCGGAAGCGATGCGCATCTTGAACGAAAGATCCGGCGTCACGGCAACCTTGCGGAAAATGCGGCAATCTTCCTCATACTGCTTGCACTGATGGAAATGTACGGGACATCGGCAGCGCTTGTCGCAGGTTTCGCGATTGCTTTTGCAACCGCCCGTATTCTCCACGTTTTCGCCTTTATGAGGCTCTCCGGGTCCCACGAGCCAAGCGGGTTCTTTTCTCTTCTGCGGGCGCTCGGGGCCTTCGGAACGGTTTTGTGCGGGCTCGGAGTCGGGGGCAGCCTACTCTACTTCATGTATGGCTAGGTGGGCGAACACGCCCAATCGAACCCTCAATTATCGCCTGCGTTTCAAGCGTCCGGTCGCAAAGTTTCGTCACGATCCGCTCAACTTTGGAAGCCATCGACACGCGGAATGTGGTCCAAAAGATCTCTCGTATATTCATGCCTGGGTTCAGCAAAAAGCTGCTCCGTTTCGGCAAGCTCCACGAGGCGGCCATTTTTCAGAACGCCGACACGGTCACACATCTGGCGGATCACGGGCAGATCGTGGCTGATGAAGAGCATGGTGAGGCCGAGATGCTCTCTCAAATCCTTCAAGATGTTCAGGATCTGCGCCTGGATCGAGACATCCAATGCAGATGTCGGCTCATCGCAGATCAAAAGCCTCGGCTCTGTCGCCAAGGCCCTTGCAATGGAAATCCGCTGTCGCTGCCCCCCGGAAAACTCATGCGGGTAGCGATCCGCTGCATTGGCATCAAGACCGATTGCATCCAGAAGATCGACAACGCGCCGTTTCAATTCCGCACCTGCAAGAACCTTGTTGTGCTTTGCCGGTTCGCCGATGACCTCCGAAATCCGCATGCGCGGATTGAGGCTTGAGAACGGGTCCTGAAAGATCATCTGGATGTTGCGGCGCATATCCGGATCTTTTCGCGCGGCGTTCGACGGTGCGATTTCCTGACCATCGAACAGGATCTGCCCCCTATCCGGTTTATGGAGCCCTGCAATGATGCGGGCGATCGTCGATTTCCCGGAGCCGGATTCTCCGACCAATCCGAAAATCTCGCCTTCCCGAATGTCGAAACTGACATCGCTCACCGCATCGAAGAAAGTTCGCCGCCACGGAAAGAGCGACCGGTTTGATGCAAAGGATTTGGTCAAAGCGTCAATCTGTAAGAGTGACCGTCCCCGGCTGGCGGTCCGTTTTGGCCACGTCTTTGCAAGATCATCAATGTGAACTTCGGCCCGATTGCCGCCATAGGTTACTCTCGGAAACCGGTTGAGCTTTGTCTGTGAAGGCGGGACCGCCGCCATCAGCGCCTTGGTGTAGTCGTGCGACGGGGTCCTAAGGACAGTTCCCGTCTTGCCGCTTTCCACGAAACGGCCCTGATACATGACGGTGACGCTGTCGGTCGTCTCTGCGATCACGCCCATATCATGGGTCACCAGAATGACCCCGACCTGTTTTTTTCGCGCGAGGTCTTTGATGAGTTTCAGGATCTGCGCCTGGATCGTCACATCAAGTGCGGTCGTTGGTTCATCCGCAATAATGATTTCCGGCTTTGAACAGAGCGCAAGGGCGATCGCGACCCGCTGGCGCATGCCGCCGGAAAACTGGTGCGGATAATGATTGATCCGGATTTCGGGATCAGCAATTCCCACCTCCACGAGCCTCTCAATCGCATGGACGCGCGAGGCTGCGGACTTCAGCCCAAGATGGGTCTCAATCGTCTCCTGCAATTGCTGGCCGACCGTAAAGAGCGGGTTGAGCGAGGTCAGCGGGTCCTGAAAAATCATGCTGATTTTCTTGCCCCGCAAAGCCGCCATTGCGGTTTCCTCAAGATTGGAGATTGCCTCACCGTGGAAGCGGATCTGACCACCCGCAATGCGGCCTGGACGGCCGATCAACCCCATGATCGCGGCCCCGACGGTGGATTTTCCGGCGCCGGATTCTCCGACAAGGCCGTGAATTTCGCCAGCCTGGACTTTCAGGCTCACTCCATCGACGGCGCGCGTCAGTTGGTTGCGGCCTGGAAACTCGACGACCAGATCGTCGATTGAAAGAAGCGGGGCGTCGAGGCGCTCCAGCATTACCGAAGCCTCGGATTGAGGGCATCGCGCAACCAGTCACCGAGAAGATTGACCGAAAGCGCGAGAAAAAGAAGCGTGAGCGCTGGGAAAAGCAGGATCCACCATTCACCCGAAAACAGGAAGCCCTGGCCGATCCTGATGAGCGTTCCAAGCGAGGGTTGGGTCGGTGGCGCACCGACCCCGAGGAACGAGAGCGTTGCCTCCGTAATGATCGCGAGTGCCAGAGAAATCGTCGCAATCACCAGGATCGGACTGACCACGTTCGGAAGAATGTGCCGGAACATGATCGCGGTCGAACTCCGACCGATAATCCGTGCTGCCTGGACATAATCCTTGTTGCTTTCAACAAGTGTCGCGCCGCGGATGACGCGAGCGAATTGTACCCAGTCCGAGAGCCCGATTGACAGGATCAGAACCCAGATCGCCATTTGATCGCGCAGCTCGATCGGTGTGATGCCCTTGGCAATCCCGAAGATGAACATCGCAATCAGGATCGATGGAAAGGTCAACTGAACATCGGCTATGCGCATGATGATCGTATCGGTGATGCCACCCGCATATCCCGCGATCAGGCCCAAAACAATACCAATTGCCATGGCAAGAAGAACGGCAAGAAAACCGACAAAAAGCGAGACCCTGAGCCCGTAGAGGATTGTTGAGAAGACATCGCGCCCCTGATCGTCCGCGCCGAGCCAGAAGAGATCCCCGGTGAATTCGTTCTTCTCGAAAGGCTTGGAGAACCCGTTCATCAGATCAAGTGTCGACGGATCGAAGGGATTGTAGGGCGCGATCAGCGGGGTCACGAGCGCGCTTAGAACCAAGATAGAAAGAATGATCGCAGAGCAAATTGCGACGGGGGCGTTTCGAAACGACCACATGAGGTCCGATGCCCAGATGCGCTTCAAGGACGACCGGTCACTTTCTGGCCCGATGACATCAGACATTGGCCCGCCCACCTTCCGCACGCAGGCGTGGATCGATCGCGAAATAAAGAAGATCGACCACGAGGTTGATAATGACGAACATCAGCGCAATCAGCATGAGATAGGCCGCCATTACCGGAATATCGACGAACTGGATTGCATTGATGAAGAGAAGCCCGACGCCGGGCCATTGGAAAACCGTCTCGGTTATGATCGCAAAGGCGATGATGGAGCCGAGCTGCAGACCGGTCACCGTAATTACCGGAACCAATGTGTTCTTCAACGCATGGCGGAAATTAATCGCGCGTTCGCTGAGGCCCCGCGCGCGGGCAAAGCGGATGTAATCCTGTTCAAGGACTTCCAGCATTTCGGCGCGGACAAGCCGCATGATGAGCGTCATCTGATAAAGGCCGAGCGTGATCGCGGGAAGGATCAGAGCTTTTAGGCCCGAGACAGTCAGAAAGCCGGTCGTCCAGCCGCCGAGATCGATGGTCTCCCCCCGTCCGAAGCTTGGCAGCCAATTGAGCTCAACCGAAAACACATAGATGAGGAGAATGCCGATCAGGAAGGTTGGAAGCGATACGCCGATCAGCGATACCATCATGATAGATCGCGATAAGACACTGTCACGCCTGAGGGCTGTAAAGACGCCAAGCGTGATACCGGCAAGGATTGCAAAAAGCCCGGAAACAGCAGCAAGTTCCAGAGTTGCGGGCGCCCGCTCTGCAATGATCTCTGCAACCGGACGGCCTTGCCGGTAGGAGAGACCGAAATCCCCCTGCACGGCTCGTTCCAGAAAGCGGTAATATTGGACCGGGAAAGGTTCATCGAGGCCGAGTTGCCCCCTGAGCCGCTCGATGTCGGCCTGGGTCCGCTCTTGCCCGAGAAGGCTTTCGACCGGATCGCCGACAAAACGGAACATCGAAAAGGCAACGAGGCCCGCAAGGAGCAGAACCAGAACTGCCTGTAGCAGACGTTTGACGACAAAGCTGATCATGAAAAGCTCACGGCCCCGCTCTTCGTTGATAGTCGGCGGGATCGATCGCTGTCATCTTTTCCATGCAACCGTCTATTTCAGCTCGAAATATTTGACCTTTGGCTGGTCCTCGGGTTGGATCTCTGTCTGCAATTTTTCCACCATGCCCCAGTTCAGGACCTGATGGTGGATAGGCAGATAAACGACATCTTCCTGGATGACTTCCCAGATTTCCCCGATCGTCTTGTTGCGTTTATCGAGGTCAATTTCGGAGGCAAGGCTTGCAATCTTCACGTCCAGAACAGGATTGCTGTAGCGCGTACCGTTCCAGGCACCGTATTTTTCATCGCGCGTGTGCACGAGGAAGTTGAAGACGTATTCTGAATCGAAGGTCGCAACACCCCAACCGAGCATATAAAAATCGGTCTCAAGCGTGTTGATCAACGGAAAATGCTGGGCTTTCGGCTTGGCGTCGAGGTTCACTTTAATGCCGATCTGAGCGAGCATGCCGACCGCTGCCTGGCAGATCGCCTCGTCATTGATATAGCGGTCATTCGGGCAATTGAGGGTAACCGAAAAGCCATCATCGTATCCGGCTTCCGTCATCAGGGCCTTGGCGGCCTTGAGATCGGTCTCCGGCACCGTATCGAGGTCCTGAGTCCAGCCATTGGCAAACGGTGGCACGATGACGCCTGCCGGGATCGACTGGCCGCGCATGATGATTTTCTGGATCGCCTCGCGATTGATTGCAATGTTCATCGCCTGGCGGACTTTCTTATCCGCAAAGGGGTTCTTTCCTTCGACGTTGTCGGTTGCGAGATCAGCATCACCCTGATTAATACCGAAGAAAATGACCCGGTTCTGCGGAGCCTTGATTACTTTCAGACCTTGTGCATCTGCAACGCGCTTAAGGTCCTGAACGGGGACGTCCTGAATGAAATCGATTTCACCGGATAAAAGCGCTGCGACCCGCGTCGCCGCGTTCTGGATGGGTGTGTATACAATCTCCGTCACATTGAGCGGAAACTCACCCTTCCCCCAATATCCGTCAAAGGCCTGCAAAACGGTTTTGGCGTCAGGTTCGCGGCTGACGAGCCGATAAGCCCCCGTTCCATTGGTGTTGCGGGATGAGAAGGTCTCCTCGCCGCCCTCGAAATCCTGCACCTCTGTTGCATTGTTCGCCTCACTCCATTCCTTATCCATGATGAAAAGGTTGGTGAGGTTATTCGGCATGATCGGGTTCGGACCATCGGTTTCGATTTCAACGGTAAAATCGCCAACCGCGCGAACCTCCTTCACCGAAGCAAGAAGCGCCTTCATATCGCTGTTCGGTGACATGGCACGCTTTAAGGAAAACACCACGTCGGAGGCTGTGAAATCAGCGCCGTCGTGAAAGGTCACGCCCTCCCGCAGCTTGAAGACCCAGATATTGGGATTGTCGCTCTTCGGTGCCCACTCGGTCGCAAGCGCCGGCACAATCTTGCCAGCCGTGTCACGCAAAACGAGAGGTTCGTAGATCTGGTGCGAGACCGTATGGGTTGGCCCTTCATTCTGTGAATGCGGATCGAGGGTAAGAGAATCCCCTGCCCGCGCCCATCGCAGCGTCTCGGCACTTGCAAACGATGTCCCGGCCAGCAAAGCCGCTACCAGAATTCCGCTTAATACCCTCATGAAAATCTCCCTTTGCACACGACCGTCCATATCAGCCTAACTTACGAAAAGCTTGGCGTTAAGGCGATAGGTCAGTCTTAAATTCGTGCTAAAGTTTCGGGAATTGAGGGCACAACGGAAAGCTAGAGGTTACCATCGTCGGATTAGCTTCTCCGGCGGCGTAAAACAAACAACCCGGCAATGCCGGACAAGAGGAGAACACCTGCGGCCGGGAGCGGCACAACCGTCGTTCCGGACGTGTCGACGCCGGAATTGAAATTGTCGAACCCAAGGCCGAAGAAGCCGAAACCAGTTCTGGTTCCGGCGAATTCCAGCCGCAGGATGTCAGCGCTTGCGCGGCTGATCGACCAATTCGTTGCAACACCGTTTCCGGTATCGGCGTCTCCAGCGTTGATCGTTACTGTTTCAAGAACCGAGCCGCCGGTAAGGGCATCGAAGGCTGTGATGACGAAGCTCTCGTTAAAATCGATGTCGAGAATTTCGCCGCTCACATTCTGGGTCGCGGTGGTGTAGCTCACAATCAAAGTCGGGGCCGCGGTACCGGATGTGAGCCCGTCGTCTGTCAGGAAGAAATTGCCGACGTCTTCTCCGGCCACGACATTATCGTTGCCGTTTCCTGGACCCTGGAATGCCGTGCGGGCGCCGCCGACATCGGCCAGCACCGGAGAAGTGCCGTCGGAGAGGGAGAAGGTAACACCAGCCGTCGCTTCGAATTGATTGGAGATTGCGAGACCTTCCATCGGCATGCTGCCCGGAATACTCTCAAAATCAATGGTTATCGCATTCGCCTGACCTGAAAGGCCTACAATAGACCCGACAGCCAACAAATAGTACAGTCGCTTCACGACAACAGCCCCCTTAATACTACACATACCTACTTACATTTTACGCTCGATACTTCTCATCGGTATCTGAGCACCCTTGCACATCCAGTATGTCCTGTTTTCTGCTTGGTCGGTCAATAAACAGTTTCGCAATGGAACTGTGCATTTGTGCACAATGGCTATATTAGCGTTGCAATATCGTGCTTAGTATCTAGAGTTTTGGGCCGTTTTGGAGCGCGCTTAATGGAATGGGATGACCTGAAATATGTTCTCGCCGCCTACCGCAGCCGCTCCTTCGCACGGGCCGCTTCGCTCCTGAAAGTCTCCCACACGACGATTGGACGGCGCATTTCAGCTCTTGAAGCTTCGCTTGGCCAAACGCTTTTCAGCAGAACGCGGGACGGCTGCGAGCCGACTGACCTATGCGAGAAGATTGTGAAGATTGCGGAACGCATGGAGGCGGATGTCCGCCGGGCTGCGACTATTGCGGCTGCAACGCCGGATGAACCGGAGGGTCTCGTCCAGGTGAACACAGCAAGCTGGATCATCAATCATCTGCTCATTCCGGCCCTGCCGCGCCTTTATGAGAGCGCCCCGAAAATCCAGATCTCCTTTGTCGGTGATGTGGTCGAGGACAAGAGGGGGCGAACCGAACATTCCTTTTCGTTGCGCTTTGACGTGATGGCTCATCGCTCGGAACTGGAAATCGAACTCGCCAATTTCACCTACGCGATCTACGGCAAGAGACACATTCGGGGGGATGAAGCGAATTGGGTTTCGACCTTTGGCGGATCCGTTGTCATGAAGACCTTCGGTTGGCTTGAAAAACAGAATGTTGCCTTTAACGACATCAGGCTTCTCGCCGATGATGCCGAACTCGTACAAACTGCAATACGAAACGGCATCGGCAAGGGCCTGATCCCAACCTATCTGGGCGAACGCGACCCCGACTTGCAACGCTTGTCAGGCGAAGAACCGGAGCTTACCCGGTGTCTCAGGGCCCTTGTTCCCCGCCATATCGCGAGAACACCGGAAATTACAACCGTGCTCAACTGGGTCGAACAGGTTGTGAAAGAGGCCAGCATTTGATGTCGCCAGAAAACGGTGCCGCAGCCTTGCTACCGCGATATCCGCTCATTCGCTTGGGACTTCGACGCACAACCCGTCGGATCGGCGCTCCCCTGTTTTTCCGGTAAACCGGGCACTAACGAACATAAAGCCAGATCATCGCGCCGATGAATGCAAAGGTCGTGATATTCATGACGGTATTTGCAATGTCACCAGTGACCATGGCTCTCCTCCTTCAAGGCTTTCAGAAAGCAAACCACTATCAAGACGGTGATAAACACGAAGGGAAGCGCGCCGACCGCAATGAAGCCGCGTATCGCGTCAATCGAGCCAGAAACGATCATGGCAGCTCCGAGAACGCCGAGAATAACGCCCCAGGTAAGACGGGTTCCGACCGCAGGTTCCGGATCGCCACCGCTCGAAAACGTGCCCAGGACAAAAGCCGCACTGACAACACTTGTCACGATGAAGAGGAAAGCGGCCAGAATGGTAGCGGTGATGGAGAGAACCGCGAACGGCAGCTTTTCCAGAAGCCCGAACGTAACGCGGTCGACATTCTCTTTAGTGAGTGCGAGGAGATCTCCCTTGCCATTGAGCGTCTCGTAAAGACCGATGCCGCCAAAGGCTCCAAACCAGACGAGTGAGAACAGGGTCGGGACGACCAGAACACCCAGAATGAACTCGCGAATTGTCCTCCCGCGTGAAATCCGGGCGATGAAGACACCAACGAATGGCCCCCAGGCGATCCACCAGACCATGTAGGTGAGCGTCCAGTCATGGAACCAGCGCCCGAGGCTATCGTCGAAAAATGTGAAGGTCTGAAATCCACGCGGGATCACCTCGGTCAGGTAAGCGCCGAAACCGTTCAGTATCGCATTCATGAGATATTGCGTCGGCCCGAGCAGGACAACGAAGGCCAGCAGAAAACCAGCAAGCCCCATGGCGATGTTCGAAAGGCGCGACATACCGCTTCCAAGATCGACCAGAAGCGGCGGCAGATAACAGGCAGCCATTGCGGCAAAAACGATTGTCACAAGCAAGGTGCCCGCGCCCGAGCCCCCCATCAGCAGATCAACGCCGTCAGCGACCTGAAAGACACCCATCGCAATCGATCCGCCGACACCGATCGCAATCGCCGTAATCGCTGAGACATCTGCAAGCCAGCCGACAATCCGCGCCCAGCTTTCATCCGGGAACATGGCATTCACCGGGGCGCTCACGAGCATCGGGGTGCCTTTTCTGAAGGCGAAATAGGCAATGACCAGAGCTGTCGCCGCATAAATTGCCCAGGCGTGGAAACCCCAGTGGAACATCGTAGATGTGAGCGCCGTGGTCGCGGCAATCGGCTCCGGCAAGAAATCACGCCCGGTCGAAAAATGGCTAAGCGGTTCTGCCACTGCCCAGAAAAGGAGGCCGACACCCATGCCTGCGGAAAAAAGCATTGCAAGCCATGCAGGCGTTGAAAACTCGGGTTCATCGTCATCGAGGCCCAGTTTGACAGACCCGTAGGGCGAAACGGCAATCCAGAAACAAAAGAAGAGAAGTCCGGTCACGACCAGCATAATGAACCAGCCCCTTCCCTCGAAGGCGCGGTCAACCAGGCTTTGCGCGATATCGGATGCGCTGTCTGGAGCGAGAAGAGCCCAAAGCCCAATCGCAAAGACGAGTATGATGGACACCAACGGAAGGGGTTTCACAGCGCTCATTGCGGTCAACCTATCGCTGCTTATGAGCGATAGCCATAGCAACGACGCCCGCGGTGGCGCCCTCAGCGGAAAATTAACGCCGCATTGCTATTTGTTGGGCAGGCTGCGGTGCCTCTGATCGCGGCGCCAAAAAAGAGCAGCCGCAGGGTTGAGGATCACCTTTCCGGTTCAATGAGCGTTTTGAACAATCTTCGAAGCTGAGGTGACAGCCCACCGAGGATTTGATGTCTTCACATAGTCTTTCCAGGCGATAGACAAGTTGATGCGCCTCCCGAGAGTGAGCCGCTAAACTTACACGTGTGCTACGTGACAGCGTTTACAGTTGCTTCCTTGGGGTTCCGCGCTGCGAGCGCCATCCAATTAATGGTACGCTCAATTTTCGATCATATTCAATAATTTTAATAAACCGAAATTTAATTAAAATTTATTATATGAAACAATATTAATATATGATATCATTCTTCTGATTAAATATAAAAATATGAGTGTTAAGTATGCCAATAACATTCATTGCCTCATCTATCATCACTTTTTTGGCGATGATTTTTATCATCATCGTCCAAAGCCAATTATTTACGAAAAATGGGCGCATCTACAAAGTTCTTAAACTTGGCAATATTTTTGAAATTTCGATCCGCCAGGACGTCCTTATCGGAATCTCCGCTCTATTGGTCTGCCTCACTCTGAGCGGCATCGTTATCCTCGCGTTCTTTCAGACACTCCCCCTTAATCACCACCTTTATGAGTGGCACGAATTCCTGACATCCCAGCTCGTTTCCAGCGGCCTGCTTGGTGTCATATTCGGCGGATTTCTGGCGACCTGGATCATGCGGACCTACAGGAAGCCTGCGGATGAAAAGCTGACATTCGTCCAGAAGATTGAAGGGATTATTATTCTTCTACTTTTCGTCCTGGGAACGACCACGATCACATTGGAAGAACTCATTCGCAGCTTCAGCGTAAGAGGAGGAGAATTCGGATTTCAGTTGGCTGCCAATCCCACCTTCAGCACGGGCCAGGAATCCCTCGCCTTCAAAGACGCGAATGAAGCTTCCGATGAGTCGGGAAACGGGGCAACCAACGCACGCTTCATGGGCGGCTTTGGCCCGATCTGGCTTACAAAGCGCGCCATGTCTCGCGATGCCTACTATTTGGGGAGTATTCGCAAGGCACTGGAGAAAGATGCCACTGAAACAAGTGGAGGGAACCCGCCTAACCAAGAGATCCGGGACGCCAGAATAGAGCAATTGGACGCCAGTCTTGCGCTTCATAAAGAGGTGTCAGATAACTTCGAGTCCTCCTTCAACACACTCGTCAATTGCGTGGGCCTAACCGCGCAGACCACGAAAGACCAACGTTACATATTTTCGTTGATTGAGCCCCTTCGGCCGCTCATCGGAGCGCTATACGTCAATCTGCAAAACCTAGACGGCCAGCACGACAGAAAGACGGTTGAAGCGATCAGACGGATCAATTTGATCTTCAAGCAATTCAACGAAACCAACAGCGGTGTTAGAGCCGTCGCGGACGATATCCAGACACAAGCGCAATTGTTGGGGCTTCAAGAATGCGAAGAAATCCGGGTCGATGGCCTTTATCTTCCCATTCGAGAGCGGGCGAGCGCAATTTTGCGTCCATATCTGGCAAACATCTACGCTTCGCTCTTGTATATGGACGGTCAAAAGGTCCAGGCCTTCGAAGTCCTGCACGACGCCGTGCAAAGAATTCAGGAGAGTGACGGGTACAAGCGAGCGATCACCGATCCGCACTTCGGTCCCATGTATCACCCTGAATTCTGGTATCTGCAAAGAGCCATGTTCAATCTGATCTTTATGGCGGAGGATTTTTTTGAGACGAGAAACCCCTCTCCTCCACCCAGAATTCTTGAACTCTATCTGCACCACCTGCTCAAGTATCAGGAGTATCTGAGCGAGATCGATACGGACGAAATTTTCGCATCAATTTTCGACAATTACAGGTTTGACAGGAATTCGAACACTACGCTGGTCGACACGCGCTTTTCGATTGATCCACGCTTTCAGAAGGATTGCCCTCAGACCGACTATTTTGATCCCTATCCGCTCACGGCCTCTGACTACGCGACGTTTGCCTACCTCCAGTTATCGATCAGGGCCTACTACATAATCCGTTCGCTCGATGACAACGACTTTATCGACCATCATTCAAAGAAGACGGGCCACATGGCGAACACAATCGCCAATGTCGATCTGCACTGTGCCGAAGCGCTCATAGGCATTCCCAAAGAGGCGTTGCGGCAGCAGCGGGCTAACTTTTTACATATTTACGCACTTCACCAGGAAGCACTGATTGCCGGGAAAAGGAAGCTTGGTTCGGAATATGTTCGGTGGAAGATGGACCGCTTGGAGCTGGTGGAGAATTCCGTTCGGCTTGCGACGGAAAACCTGACTGAGAACAGCAATTCCACGTCACAAAGACTTTTATCAGACTTGAAGCTGATGGATGAACAACGCGATATAGAGCGTAAACTGAAGATTTTGCTGAACAGGACGGAGAGACACATATCTCTCATACAATGAGCGTCTCTCACAAGAACCGACCGCAGTGAGCGGACGGGATGGACTTTTTAAAACGATAGTCCTTACGGCATCGCCAGATGCGGAGACGCATGGGCAACGACTGCAAGCGTTTGAGCCGCCATGATGAACAGAGCTGTATAAAGTGCGGTTTTCATTTCAGCCATCCTTCAGGCTAGAGTGTAGGTATTTGCGATCTTGAAGTCAATA
>JBCDCZ010000071.1:0-17060 GCA_039180865.1 Pseudomonadota bacterium
CCAAACAATGACAGTTCAGTTCTCTTGGCGGAGGGGGATGAAGCCCGGGTCGGCTGGCGGACGCAGGATTGCCGCGCGCTCGACCCGATTGCTTTTTAGAGTTTGGCCGTCGGTCAAAGTAATGCCCGGCCTATGCCGGGTGAGTTTAAGGGAGAAAACTATATGAAAACGAAACTACTGCTTTCAGCAGCAGCGGCTCTGGCCCTGAGTGTTGGCGCAGCATCTGCGAAAGACCTGACGGTCGTATCGTGGGGCGGCGCTTATACAAAGAGCCAGGTCGAAGCTTACCATAAGCCGTGGATGGAGAAGACCGGCAAGGTCATCACATCTGAGGATTACAATGGTGGTATCGCGGAAATCAAAGCTCAGGTTGAAGCGGGTAATGTCACATGGGACATCGTTGACGTCGAGCTTTCTGACGCGGTTCGCGCTTGTGATGAGGGTTTGATCGAGCCGATCGATCCATCAATCCTGCCAGCCGGTGCCGATGGTACGCCAGCGACTGCCGATTTCATCGAAGGCACCTTGCACGAATGTGCGGTTGCAAACATCGTTTGGTCAACGATCTTTGCCTACGACAGCTCAAAGATTGCTGACGGTCCAAAAACCATCGCCGACTTCTTCGATCTTGAGAAGTTTCCGGGCAAACGCGGCCTTCGCAAAAACCCGAAAGCCAACCTTGAAATGGCTCTGATGGCAGACGGCGTCGCGGCTGCTGACGTCTATGACGTTCTCGGCACGCCTGAAGGTGTTGACCGCGCATTCAAAAAGCTCGACACCATCAAGAGTTCAGTTGTCTGGTGGGAAGCCGGTGCTCAGCCGCCGCAGCTTCTGGCAGACGGTGAAGTTGCGATGACGACGGCCTATAACGGTCGTATCTTCAACGCCGTGGCAGCTGAAAGCAAGCCGTTCAACATCGTTTGGGATGGCCAGGTTTGGGACCTTGACCTCTGGGTCATCCCTAAAGGTGCTCCAAACAAAGAAGCAGCTTTGGACTTCCTGAAGTTCTCGACTGCGACCGAGCAGCTTGCAGCACAAGCATCTTGGATTTCCTACGGCCCGGCCCGTAAGTCATCCGGCCCGCTTGTCGGTTCATTCCACAACAATCCGAACCTCGATATGGGCCCGCAAATGCCGACAAACCCGGCAAACCTGACCAATGCGATTCAGAACAACTTTGAGTTCTGGGCCGACAATCAGGATGAGCTCAACGAGCGTTTCAACGCCTGGCTCGCAAGCTAAGCGTTTTACAATTTGGCCGGGAGGGTACACCCCTCCCGGTCTTCCTTGGGGCGGGAGTTTAATCAATGGCCGATATGGCGCTCAGTAACGCCGGTGCAAAACAGGCGCCGCTCACGACAGCGGATGGTGTACCACTCAAGCGCAAACTCGCGATATCTCTGCGCCGCAAACGCCTTACGGCCTTTTTTCTGACCGCACCGCTCCTTCTTTTTATGCTGATCTCATTCATCATCCCGATCGGGCAGATGCTGGTTCGAAGCTATCACAATGACGCATTCAGCAAGGCGCTTCCTAATACAGCCGTAGCGCTGCGTGAATGGGACCCGGCAAGCTCCGAGGATGGTCTGCCGGACGAAGAAGTATTCGCAATCCTCGCGGGCGACCTTGCTCAGGCGCGAAAAGACCGCACCATTGGCCGGGCTGCAACCCGCATCAATTACGATTTATCCGGCACCCGCTCCACTTTTATGAAGAGCGCTCGCAGGGCAAACCGCCTTGAAGCGCCGTTCAAGGAAGCGGTTCTGGGTATCGATGAGGATTGGTCCAACCCAAGCCTTTGGGTGACCATGAAAAGAGCCTCGTCAGATGTAACACCGAGTTTCTTTCTTGCAGCCGTCGACCGCAAGCTTGCCGATGACGGCAGCGTCGTAATGCAACCCGACTTCCTGCAGATTTACGTCAATCTTTTCTGGCGAACCTTGTGGCTCTCTTTTGTCATCACGGTTCTGTGCTTCGTTCTGGCCTATCCGATTGCCTATCTCATGTCGGTGTTACCGCTCCGAACATCGAACCTTTTGATGATCCTTGTGCTCTTGCCCTTCTGGACATCGCTACTTGTTCGAACCACGGCGTGGATTGCACTGTTGCAGACCGAGGGGATCATAAACGACATATTGGTGACCATCGGAATCCTGTCCGATGATGGCCGTGTTCAAATGATCTACAATCAGACCGGCACAATCGTCGCGATGACGCATATTCTTTTGCCATTTATGGTTTTGCCACTCTACTCGGTTATGAAGACGATCCCGCCGAGCTATATGCGCGCTGCGCGCTCGCTCGGTGCCACGCCCTTTACAGCGTTCCGCCGGGTGTATTTCCCGCAAACCGTCCCGGGAATCGCTGCGGGCACGCTGCTCGTCTTCATTATCGCGATCGGCTATTACATCACGCCCGCTTTGGTTGGCGGTCAGGATGGTGTCTTGATCTCGAACCTGATCGCTGACCATGTCCGGCGCTCCTTGAACTGGAGCCTGGCAGCAGCGCTCGGCGCCATCCTCTTGGCCGGCGTCCTGATTTTGTACTGGCTCTACAACAAGCTGGTCGGCGTCGATAATCTGAAGTTCGGGTAAGGAGGAACCATCATGAAACTTCCTGCCTATGCCTCACCGCTCGAAAAGATCTGGCACTACACGTTTCTAACGATATGCACTGCGATTTTTATCTTTCTGATCGCGCCGATCCTGATCATTTTGCCGCTTTCTTTCAATGCCGAGCCGTATTTCACGTTTACCGAGGGCATGCTGACATTTGATCCAGATGCTTACTCGACCCGCTGGTACCAGGATATTTTCAGAAACGGCATGGCCGCACCTGACGAGCCATTTTCCTGGGCCTGGCTGGTGGACAGCTGGAGCAATGCACAATGGCTGCGAGCGACCCGCAATTCCTTCTTCATCGCATTTTTTGCAACGATTATCGCAACAGTCCTCGGCACGCTTGCGGCGCTCGGTTTGTCACGTCCTGAAATGCCGGCGCGCGCCTTCATTACCGGCCTTTTGATTTCTCCAATGATCGTGCCGCTCGTCATTATCGCGACAGGCATGTTTTTCTTTTATTCCGATCTTGGAATTGCGAAGACCTATACCGGCATTATCGTGGCGCATGCCACGCTTGGCGTCCCCTTCGTGATTATCACCGTCACGGCGACACTGGTTGGTTTCGACAATTCCTTGATCCGCGCCTCCGCAAGCCTTGGTGCTAAGCCGACCACGACCTTCTTCAAAGTGATTATGCCGCTCATTCTGCCCGGAATGATATCGGGCGCGCTCTTTGCGTTCATCACGTCGCTTGATGAAGTCGTGGTCATGCTCTTCGTGGCCGATGTCGAGCAGCGCACGATCCCGCGTCAAATGTTCTCAGGGTTAAGAGAGCAAATCTCGCCTACAATCCTCGCAGTGGCCACAGTTCTGGTCATCATCTCGATTGCGCTTTTGACGACGGTCGAACTTTTGAGACGTCGCTCAGAACGCCTTCGCGGAATAACGCCGCGCTAATATTTCGCGCTGCGCTCGCGTCTTAGCCAGACGTGATGGACTGTTCTTGATAATGCGGACGTAGCGCCTTTCTGCGCTGCGTGGAAAGGCACGATGCGGCAAGGCGCCTTCGCACTACTGATTGCGGTTTTATTGACCGCTTTGCTTCCCGGTGCAAGCACCCGGACCCAGCCCGCACGAACGGATCTCAACCTTCTGATTGCAATCGACTGTTCCTACAGCGTTAACTCTGCTGAATTCCAACTGCAATCTGTCGGGATTGCCAATGCCCTGCGCTCTGAGGAGGTTTTTGCAGCGATCCAATCCGGCCGTTTTGGACGCATTTCGATCGCCGTTATTCAATGGTCCGGACCGGACACCCAGGAGATTGTAGTGCCTTGGACCCTGGTCGCTTCACGTAACGATGCGTTCTCGATCGCAGATCAGGTGGAAGCCGCACCGAGGCTCACCGCTGAAGGTGTTACAGCCATTGGAAGCGCGATCACATTCGCCATTGACTATCACGCCAAAGCGCCTTTTTTCGCAGACCGGCAAGTGATTGACATGCAGGCTGATGGCACCAGCACCTGGTCGCGAGGCGTACCGATCCGTCAGGCCCGTAACCGGGCCGTTGACAACGGTCTCGTGGTCAATGGATTGCCGATCCTTAATGAGATTCCCTATCTGCATCACTACTTCCGCAATCACGTGATCGGTGGGCCGGGAAGCTTCATCGAGATTGCGGACAACTACCGCGCTTTTGAAACGGCGATTAAACGCAAGCTGATCCGCGAAATCAGAGGAATGGCGCTCTCGAGGCGTGCGCATGATGCGTCGGCGACATAGTTAAGGGCGAAGCGCGCGAGACTATGCCGTGGAAAGTTTCTGCCGCGCACTCACATCCTCCACGCTGACCCTTCTCGCAAAGACATCGCGGTCAAGGCACGTGTAGCCAAGCGATAGGAGGCCAACCTCAACGAGGTCACGCTCGTCGTCGAGAACGCGCATACGAGCCATTGTACCGCGACCGGCAATGTGAGCGAGGGCTCGATCAAGCGGTTCCTGTAAAAGATCGAAATGCGCAGTGCCCGGTCCCGTAAAAAGGATCTGTTTCGGATTGACGAGAAGGATTAGGCTGGAAAGGCCGACCCCGATTGCGGTCGCTGCGGTTTCGAAAGCGGTGCCTGCGATTGCGTCTCCGGACCGCGCTTGGTCTGCGAGTTTCATCATATCCTGCTGGGATGGGGCGATATCAGCCGGATCGGTTTCCACAAGCTCTGGACGCGCGCTTCGAAAAATCCCGAAGTCGGAGGCATATGCTTCGATACACCCGTACCGACCGCATCTGCACAGGGCTCCGTCCTGCTTCCACAACATATGGCCGAACTCGGATGCGGAGCCATCCGAGCCTTCCACAAGGGCGCCATTCACGAAGAGACCGAGCCCAATCCCTGAACTCAGATAAAGGACCGCGAAGGAATCGCCGAGACTGTCATCCTCGCGGTAAAGCGCGTGGGCAATGGCGTTCGTGTCGTTCGCGACGATGCAGCGAACACCAAAACGCTCTGTCAAAGGCGCGGCGACGGCAATGTTTCGGGTTTGAAAGGCCGGGCTCCAAATGATCTCACCTTTTTTCGCATCGACGGACCCCTGGCAGGCGATGCTGGCGAGGGTCAGTCGGGCAGGGTCAATTGCTTCTTCCGAGAGGAAGTCGCCAACGGCATCGCAAAAGATTGACCCAAAATCCGGACCGTCAATGTGAGCTGTTTCGATGGGTTGGGTTTTCCTGGCAAGGACAATCCCGCCGAAATCGGCAAGCAGCAGACGAATTTGATTGTGAGCGAGCTCGATCCCAAGAATAAGCGCAGCGTCAGGCGAAAGGCGGAGCCGGACTTTCGGGCGCCCCCGTTGGACTGGTGACGCTTGATCGGGGGCGTTTCGGTCCGGTTCTATCAGGCGCTCGTCGAGCATGTCGTTGGTGATCGCCGACACTGTCGCAGCGCTTAAGCCGGTGCGCGCTCCAAGTTCGATACTCGCAAGGGGGCCCGACCGCCGCAGGGTTTCCAGAACGAGTGACCGGTTTTGCCGGCGGACAAGTTCCGTATCGGCCTTTTGGCGCGCTCCCTTCATCCCGTTTCCTTCTTCCCTTATGAAAAAGGCGTAACAAGAGCCGCCAAGGTCTGCAAGGTTTCCAATGAGACCCCGCTTTCTTATGCGCTGAAAAAGGATTACCCCTTCTTACGCAAATGCCGTTTTGGTGTGTTTGAAGTACTGTTTAGGGAGAGACCGAGCGAAATGGATGATAGCGCAGTTCAACGCCTTCACCGCCTTGCTGAAGACCTGAAAAAGATTCACCTCCGGGCTCTTTTCGGATCGGATCCTGCCCGTCCTGATCGTTTCGGCCTGCAGGCAGCAGGATTGTTCCTCGATTATTCCAAGAACAAGATCACAGACGAAGTTGTCACGGAACTCATCAGTCTCGCTGTTTTAAGTGGTGTTGAGGACCGTCGTGACCAGATGCTGGCGGGCGTTCCGATTAACGAAACAGAGGGCAGGGCGGTGCTACACATGGCCTTGCGCGCGCCTCAAAATGACACCCGCTTGTACGGTGCCCCGGACCGTTTGACTGAAATCCAAGAGATTCTGAATCGCATGGAAGCCTTTTCGAACGGGCTGCGGTCAGGTGAAATCCGTGGCGCACGGAACATGCCGATCACCGATGTGGTCAATATCGGGATCGGTGGCTCCGATCTTGGCCCCGCGATGGCCGCAAGAGCCTTGTCGCCGTTTATCGATGGCCCCCGGCTTCATTTCGTCTCCAACGTCGATGGGGCCCATCTGGCCGATACGCTGAAAGCACTCGATCCCAGCACCACATTGTTTCTGGTCGCGTCCAAAACGTTCACCACGATTGAAACCATGACCAATGCCCGTTCGGCGCGCAAATGGCTTGCCGATGCGCTCGGTGAAAGATCGGTGGGTGATCATTTCGCCGCGATCTCAACGAATATCGAGGAGGTTGAATCCTTTGGAATCGGCAAAGACCGGATTTTCGGCTTCTGGGATTGGGTCGGCGGGCGCTACTCGATCTGGTCTGCGATTGGTCTCTCTTTAATGATCGGGATCGGGCCTGAGCGGTTCCGCGTATTTCTTGCCGGGGCCCACACTATGGATCGTCATTTCTGTGAGGCACCGCTCACCGAAAACATGCCGGTTCTGCTTGCAATGGTTGGCGTGTGGCATCGCAACTTCCTGGAAATGAACGCGCAAGCGGTCCTGCCTTATGATGAACGTCTTGCTCGCTTTCCAGCCTATCTTCAGCAGCTCGATATGGAGAGCAATGGCAAATCGGTGAGGCTCGATGGAACACCGGTGCAGAGTGAAACCGGGCCCTTGATATGGGGGGAACCGGGAACTAATGGCCAGCACGCTTTCTATCAGCTTCTGCATCAAGGAACGGATATTATCCCGTGCGACTTTCTGCTGGCGGCGAAGCCGACGGATGCAGACGAGGAGCACCACAATATCCTGTCGGCGAATTGCTTTGCACAATCGGAAGCCTTGATGGTGGGAAAGACCGAAGCCGAGGTGCGGCACGAACTGGAAGCGGAAGGGAAGACCGAGACAGAAATTGCGCGCTTGGTCCCGCACAAAGTCTTCCAAGGCGATAGGCCGTCGAACACGATCCTATACGAACAACTCGATCCGGAAACCCTCGGTCAATTGATCGCGCTCTATGAGCACAAGGTCTTCGTGCAAGGTATCGTATGGGGCGTGAACTCGTTCGACCAATGGGGCGTCGAACTCGGCAAAGCACTGGCAAAGCGGCTTCTTCCGGTACTTGACGGCGCACCACCGCCCGAAGGCCAGGACGCTTCGACCCGGGCACTGGTTAGCCGCTTTCGCACTTTGCGTAGCGCGTCACATTGAAAATCCTATTGATTGTAAATCTTGCTCTCCTGAGCGCGGGCGAGTTCTTTGCCGCGGATCGCTTCTCGTCTTAGCGTATAGAGCGATGCAGCAATGATTATTGAGGCACCGACGAGCGTGTTGACCTGCGGGATTTCTTCAAAAAGCAGAAAGCCGAGAAGAGCCGCATAAACGAGGCGTGAATAGTCGATCGATGATACGGCGGTTGCCTCGCCGTCCTTATATGCATTGATGTTGCAAGCTTGCGCGCCAACTGAGATCACGCCGAGAACTGCGAGCCAGAACCATTCTTCCAGTGTTGGCGTGACCCAATAATAAAGGGTCGGCGGTATCATCAGGAGTCCGACAAAGAGAGCTTGGTAAGACAGGATCGTGATCTTCTGGTCGATCTGGGTAAGCCGCCTGATCACCACCATGACGAGACCAGCCGCTGCTGCACCGCCAAGGGCCGCAAGCGACCAGATATTGATGCCGGAAAGGTCCGACCATCCGCCCGGCGGCCAGATCATCAGAAGAACGCCGACAAAGCCGACGATCACCGCCATCCAGCGGCGAATACCAACGGTTTCTTTTAAAAAGAGGATGGCAAGAACGGTAATGAAAAGGGCTTTCGAAAAGCCGATTGCAGTCGCTTCAGCAAGCGGCAGGTGAATGAAGGCTGAAAAGCCGAGGGTCATGGCGAGGGTCGCGAAGACCACGCGCAGCGCCTGCAAGCTTGGGCTCTTGGTTTTAAGAGAGCCTGGAAGGCCGTGATAGATCACCGGCGCGACCAGAATTACCATAAAGAGCTGACGGAAGAACAGGATTTCAAAAATTGGAAGCCGCGACCCGATGATCTTGATGATTGCGACCATGGTGCTGAAAAGACCGGCTGCTGCCAGCATCCAGAGGCCACCTCTCACATTGCCGTTCTGCCGTGCCCACCACTTCGCGGGACTTGCAAGGAAAGACGGATGAGAGTGTTGCGGCATATTCTCCGTGTGAGGCAAAAACCGCGTGCAGTCAAACTAACATCTTGCCCGGATGGCAAAACAGGATAGGTTCCCGGTGAATTGGTGTCGGGATGTTTTAACCCGATTGACGGCGTCCCTGAAAGGTGAAGTTCGATGAACGACATGTCCCCTATCAAATTTGGTCAAAAGGGTGCTCTCGGTACTGCATCCAAGCGAAAGGAAGACGCAGCCCTCGTCCAGGGCCTTGGGCACTACACCGACGATGCGCATCATGCGGATTGCCTCATCGGCTATGTCGTACGTTCCGGCTACGCCCACGCGAAGTTCTCGATTGGCAACCTCGATGAAGTGCGTGCGATGGATGGCGTCCATATGGCGCTCGCCTTTGACGATGTTGGCGACTACAAGCCGCTGCCGTGTCTCATCCCTCTCGGGAAGGACAAGGATGGTGAGCGGTATCAGGAACCGCCGCGCACAATGCTTTGCAAGGATATTGTCCGGTATGTCGGGGATCCGGTAGCGTTCATTGTGGCCGACACAAAAGCTGCCGCAGCCGATGCCGCAGAAGCACTTGAAATCGATTACGAGCCACTTGATGCGATTGTCGGGGCTGAAGCCGCGCTTGATGGCAACGCGCCGCTCGTTTGGCCGGGGATTGGGACTACCAATATTGCAAACGAAGCTGCGGTCGGGGATCTCGCCAAAGTGGAGGCTGCATTTGAAAAGGCGTCCCGCATTATCGATTTCAAGGTCGTCAACAATCGCCTGATCTGCAATTACATGGAGCCGCGCGGGATTGTCGCTGAATATGATACCGACGAGGATTTGTTGACGCTCACCCTCGGCACCCAGGGCGTCCATTCAATTCGCGATACATTGTGCAAAATGCTTGGTCTCGACGCGGACCAGCTGCGCGTGATCACGCCGGATGTCGGTGGTGGTTTTGGCACCAAAAACTTCATGTATCACGAATATCCCCTTGTCGCGCATGCGGCGCGCTCATTAAAGCGGACGGTAAAGTGGATCAGTGATCGGACTGAGCACTTCATGACGGATGCCCATGGGCGGGATAACATCACAACGGCGCGCCTGGCGCTCGACGAGAACAATCGCTTCATCGGGTTGAAGGTCGATATTCTCGCCGATATGGGTGCCTATCTGTCTGAGTTCTCGGTGATCATTCCCTGGTTTGGCGCAAGTATGGCGACGGGCGTCTATGATATCCCGGCCCTTCACGCGACGGTCACCTCGATTTACACAAACACAGCTCCAACCGATGCCTACCGCGGAGCAGGCCGACCCGAAGCAGCCTATCTGCTTGAGCGGCTTGTTGACTATGCGGCTGGTGAAATCGGCATCGATCCTGTCGAATTGCGGCGCATTAATTTCATCAAACCGGAGCAATTCCCCTACACGACCCAGGCTGGCCGCATGTACGATGTCGGCGAGTTCGAGGGCCACATGGATCGTGCGATGGAGGTCGCTGAATGGGAAACCTTCGCGGCCCGGCGTGCTGACAGTGAAGCTGCGGGTAAGATCCGCGGCATCGGTCTCGCAACCTATATTGAGGCCTGCGCTTTCGCGGGATCAGAACCCGCCAAGATTGATCTCAACGAGGACGGGAGCGTCACTCTTTACATCGGAACCCAGTCGACCGGACAAGGCCACCAGACCGCTTACGCGCAACTGATTTCGGCAGCGTTGAACCTGGACATGGACCAGATCCACGTTCGTCAGGGCGACACCAATGAACTGCCTGCAGGGGGCGGTACCGGCGGTTCGCGCTCGATTCCGATTGGTGGTGTTTCGGTGAATGCTGCCGCGACGGATCTCGCCGATCAATTAAAGGATCTTGCAGCCGACAAATTGGAAGCAGCCGCCGGCGATCTCGAACTCATCGACGGTGTTGTGAAGGTCGCAGGTACGGATCGCAGCGTCACCTTCGCCGAACTCGCCGCAGGGAGTAGCGATCCTGTCGTCGGAAACGCGACCATCGAACAGAACGAGGCAACCTATCCGAACGGCACCCATATTTGTGAGGTCGAGATCGATCCCTCGACAGGCATTGTTGAGATCACGGCTTACGTTGTCGTTGACGATTTCGGGGTCACCGTAAATCCGGATCTTCTCGCAGGACAGGTCCACGGTGGCATTGTGCAGGGGGTTGGACAGGCGCTCCACGAACGCACCTATTATGATGAAGGTGGGCAACTGATCTCGGCAAGCTTCATGGATTACGGGATGCCGCGCGCGGATAATCTGCCACCAATCCACTTCGAAACCCGTAATGTCCCGTCAACGACGAATGCTCTCGGGATCAAAGGGGCGGGCGAGGCCGGATCCATCGGATCCTGTCCGGCTGTGATGAACGCGGTGGTTGATGCGCTTTCCAGAGCTTACGATATCAAGCACATCGATATGCCAGCCCTGCCTCAGACGATCTGGGCGGCAATCCAAGAGGCCAAATGACCGGCCATCGGTGGCCACGAATATGACAGCGATTGCGCTTACGATTGCCGGATCCGATTCTTCGGGCGGAGCCGGCATTCAGGCTGACCTGAAGACGTTCTCAGCGCAGGGCGTCTATGGAGCAAGCGTGATCACGGCGCTGACCGCGCAAAATACCCTTGGGGTCACCGGCATACATGACGTTCCAGCTGACTTTGTAAGATCCCAGATTATTGCGGTCTTGTCGGATCTCAAGGTTGGCGCCATTAAGATCGGGATGCTGTCACAGGCACCGGTTATTGAGGCGGTCGCTGGCGAATTGAGAGAGCGTTACAAGGGTCCGGTCGTCCTCGATCCAGTCATGGTTGCAACGTCGGGCGACCTCCTGATCGCAGAGGATGCCATTCAAATGATGACCGGGGCTTTGTTTCCCGTTGTCTCTCTCATCACGCCAAATCTTCTGGAAGCCGCGCGGCTGACTGGTACCAGCGTCGCACGCGATGAGAAAGAAATGGAGGCGCAAGCCGATGCGTTGATTGGTATGGGTGCTGCCGCTGTTCTCGTAAAAGGCGGGCATGGTCACGGAACCAGGGTACGGGATTATTTGTTGACTTCTACGGGAGGCCATTGGTTCGAAGCAGAGCGGATCGAAACCAAGAACACCCACGGCACGGGATGCACCCTGTCTTCCGCGATTGCAGCCGGGCTTGCCAAAGGAGAAGATCTTCAAAGTGCGGTTGGAGCGGCCAAGCTCTTCATTACCGGAGCAATTGATGCTGCAAACAGGCTCTCGATCGGTGAAGGAAGCGGACCCACCCATCATTTTTATCGCTGGTGGTGATTTTCAACTGATTCGCAAGCAGCCAAAATCCCCCGATTTCCCGTGAAAATGTGGGTTAGTGACGCCGCTGCTGCCCCATCTGTGTGACAATCAAGTGACACTATGGTGCAAAATTGTCGACGACCGATCGGTCATTCGCTGCTGATACGATGGTGAAATTTTTGATTTTGCTTGGCAATTTGAGAAGGGCAGAAAATAACCCATTGATTTCGTTAGGGTAGGGTGCTCGGTCAAAGACTTTCCGGTTCCTTTTACTGCATTTCTCATCCCGATTGCGCGTAATCGCAAATTTACAACGCATGCAACCCGTCAACTGCAACCCGATTGTCAAACGTCTTGAGTTTAGTAGGGTTTAGCGACGGAATTCTGGAGGGGACATGCCATGAAGACTGAATTTGGACGCAAAGCGCTACTTCTCTGCGCAAGCGTTTCTGTCGCAGCGCTTAGCGTTGCGCCTTCCCAAGCTGCTTTCTTCGCACTTCGCGAACAGAGTGCTTACAACCAAGGCTCATCATTTGCTGGTGCGTCTGCACAGACCAATTCTTTGAGCTCGTTTTTCTTCAACCCGGCTATCATGACGGAGTTTGAAGGGTTTACAGCTGAAGGTACACTGTCTGCGATCTTCCCGTTCACCGATGCGGACACAACGGTTGATCCGACAACGGGCGCTGTAACATCCGGTGCCGCCGGAGCGTCTTTGATCGCTGATGATTTGTCGACCTTCCCGACAACGAGCAATATCGGCCGCGAGGCGCTCTTGCCTGCCAGCTATGTCAGCTACCAGGCAACTGACAAGATCTGGTTTGGCGTCGCCCTGAACTCGCCTTTCGGTCTCGCAACCCGGTCAGATCCGGACAGCCTGGAAGCGGCAAGTTCACAGGAATTCAGCGCGCTGACATTCAATTTTCAGCCGACCATTGCCTATAAGTTCTCTGAGCGTTTTTCGGTCGCTGCGGGCCTTCAAGTCCAGCATTTCGATGTTGAGCAATCCTCAGCAACGCTTGCCGGGGTCAACACCGAGCTTAATGCAACGGGCTCAAGCGTGGGCGCTATTTTCGGCGCAACATTCAAGCCGACCGATAAAACAACGATCGGTCTTGGTTACCGTTCACAGATGAATGTCGATCTTGAAGGTGACATCCGCACGATTGTAACGGATCCCGGTTTTGTCGGACTTCCCGCAGAAACGATCGTCGGCACGGCTCCAGCAAGAGCTGACCTGCCGCTTCCGGATATTGTGAACCTTGGCATCAAGCATCAGCTTACCGAAAAGCTTAGCCTCCTCGGCAGTTTCTCCTGGGAGAATTGGAGCCGTTTGCAGGCAGTGCCTGTTGTCACAACTGGTGGTGCAACCGCTGCAGCGTTTGAATTCAACCTCTCGGATTCGTTTTTCGGCTCCGCTGGTGCAGAATACGAGATCAACGACCATTTCACGGTTCGGGCCGGTATTGGTTATGAAACCTCGCCAACCAATGACGAAGATCGTAGTCTCGCTCTGCCAGACAATAATCGCCTATGGCTCTCATTTGGCGGTACGCACAAGTTGAGCGAACATATCGAGAGCGATTTCGGTTTCACATACATCCGCGTTGAGCAAGATACGCCGGTGAGCAACGAGTTCCAGGCTCCGACGACAGTTGCCGGTGCAGCTCTGACACCTCTCGGCCTTGGTGGCGCACCGATTGCCAGCGGTACAGCTGACAGCCAGGTTGTGATCTTTACAGTCGGTACCCGGCTCAAGTTCTAGAAGAGCTTCCTTACGCAGAAAAAAAGCCGGTGCACTTGCACCGGTTTTTTCTTTTTCACACCCTTGATGGTCGCTCGAACTGCGATCTCAAAATGCGCCGTTGAACAGGCCACCATCAACCAGAACGTTCTGTCCTGTTACATAGCCTGCATGATCTGAGCACAGGAAAGCGCAAATCTTTCCGAACTCCTCGGCATTTCCAAAGCGCTTCGCCGGTATCTCCTGCCGCTGCTGTGCAGCTGCGGTTTCGTAGTCGATCCCCGCATTGTCGGCAGCCCCTTTGATACCGCCGCGCAGGCGATCCGTATCCATCTTGCCCGGGAGGAGGTTGTTCACGGTCACATTGTGTTCGGTGAAGGTCCGGCAAACGCCAGCCATAAAGCCGGTAAGGCCAGCCCGCGCGCCTGAGGAAAGGTCGAGGCCCTCGATCGGCATTTTTACAGAAAGGGACGTGATGTTGACGATCCGTCCGAACTTCCGGTCGATCATCCCGTCCGCAACGGCTTGGATAAGTTCGATTGGAGTGACCATGTTCTGAAGGACGCCCGAAATCATCGCATCGCGGTCAAGGTCTCGGTAGCTCTTGCGTGGCGGTCCGGCATTATTGTTGACAAGAATATCTGGGTTTGGACAAGCTTCGAGAAGCGCTGCCTGACCCTCTTTACTGCCAACATCCGCAGCAATCGGTATGATTGTTGCGCCCGTCGATTTGACAATCTCCTCCGCCGTCTTTTCAAGAACGGAAAGTGTCCGCCCATTGATGACGACCTCGCATCCTTCTGCAGCGAGTGCTTCCGCGCAACCACGGCCAAGGCCCTTACTTGATGCGCAAACAATCGCTTTGCGGCCCTTTAGTCCAAGATCCATTCGTTATTCCAATCTTTTTCGAAAGCTGTCGAAATTTACAGCGATTAGCGCTTTGCTAACCTACTTGTTGGTTTTCTGGAAGGGCTTGTTGTGGTAGACAACGCCGACCTGTGCGCAGTTGGGACGACGGACAGATTGTCACAAATCTGAGACAAGACTCTGTCAAGACGCGGCAATCGTTGTTTGTTGTCTTAGCGCAAACACTGGGGATTACTGTGATGAAACAGAATTCTAGCGGCGAAATGCCTGAGAACCGCCACTTCCGGACCTTGTTTTTATCAGATATCCATCTTGGCACCAAAGGGTGTCAGGCTGATCTTGTTCTCGACTTTCTACGGTTTCATTCTGCTGAGAGGATTTATCTCGTCGGCGATATCGTTGATGGCTGGCGATTGAAGAAAGCGTGGTACTGGCCGCAGAAACACAACGATGTTGTCCAGAAATTGCTGCGTCTTGGCCGTAAAGGAACGGAAATCATTTATTTGCCGGGAAACCATGATGAGTTCCTACGGTCTTATCTCGGCGCCCATTTCGGCGGTGTCGAAGTGGTTGACCGTACTGTTCACGAAACGGCCGATGGCCGGCGTTTTCTCGTCATTCATGGAGACCAGTTCGACGTCGTGGTCCGCCACGTCAAATGGCTCGCCTTCCTCGGTGATCACGCCTACACGTTCGCGATCAAGGTGAATACCTATCTCAATCGGATTCGCCGGATGATGGGTCTGTCTTATTGGTCGTTGTCGGCATGGGCGAAGATGAAGGTGAAATCGGCTGTGAACTTCGTCGGCGAGTTTGAGAACGCCCTTTGCGCAGAAGCCAAACGCTCCAAAGTGGATGGTGTCATTTGTGGTCACATTCATCACGCGACCATGCATGACCACTTCGGCATTGAGTATGTCAACACGGGCGATTGGGTGGAAAGTTGCACCGCCATTGCGGAAAACCACGATGGCTCATTCGAGATGATCCGGTGGACTGAAGTGAAGAAGCCTGACCATCTGGTCGATCAGGATCTTGTACCCGAATCTGATAATCTTGGATCCGGTGGCAAGGTGGCTGCTTAGGAACCATCCGGTTCCTTGGTGGATCAAGATCGGAAAGCGAGGGGTTAGGCAATGCGGCTTGTGATTGTCACAGATGCATGGCATCCCCAAGTCAATGGCGTGGTGCGAACGCTTGAGCGGACGCGGCTAGAGCTCATTTCCATGGGCCATGAAGTGGAAATCGTTTCGCCGGAGCCGTTCTTTACCGTTCCCCTTCCGACTTACCCTGAAATACGCCTTTCGCTTGCAACAATGCGCGCAGTGGGTGTCGAAATTGAAAAGCACACGCCAGATCACATTCACATTGCGACCGAGGGACCGCTCGGGCACGCCGCGCGCCGTTATTGTCTTGCCAGCGAAAAACTCTTCACGACAAGCTATCACACCCGCTTCCCGGAATATGTGACGGCGCGCATTCCAATACCAATCAGTTGGACCTACGCCTATTTGCGGCGTTTCCACAATTCCGGCGTTGGCTGCATGGTCGCGACACCGACGTTACGTCGAAATCTGGAGGGGCACGGCTTTGACAGGCTCAGAATGTGGTCGCGAGGGGTTGATGCGTCCCTCTACGCCCCGGAAAAAAAGATAGACCTCGGATTTAAAGGTCCGATTCAGCTCTATGTCGGACGGGTGGCAATCGAGAAGAATCTCGAAGCGTTCCTGTCCTGCAAAACTCCAGGCACGAAACTGATAGTCGGGGACGGACCGGCGCGTGCCGAGTTGGAGGCGAAATATCCAGACGCCGTCTTTGCGGGCAAGAAGATGGGGGAGGAGCTAGCTGGTTACTACGCGTCGGCAGACGTGTTCGTATTTCCAAGCCTCACGGATACCTTCGGTATCGTTATGTTGGAAGCTCTTGCCAGCGGTTTACCCGTGGCGGCTTTTCCCGTCATGGGACCCATCGACGTGATCGGGGAAAACAGCGATGTTGGGATCCTGCGCGACAATCTGGATGACGCGATTTCTGAGGCACTCAAGCTCGACCGCGCTGCCTGCCGACGTTTCGCTGAAAGCTATTCGTGGAGGGCAACGGCAGAGCTCTTCCTGGACAATATAGTAAGAAGCCGGAACGGAAATCTTACCGAAGCCGCCTGACGGGCGTTCGCGGATCTTGCAGGCGGAGCAAGACAATCCAGCCGTTCTTTGAAAGACCGACTAGCTGAAAAGGGCTTGGCGCTTCGCGAGCGGTATCAGCTCCGCATCATTGGATAATGAAGGAACCTCCGTACTCGGAAGCACCGTGTTGCGTTCGACACGAGGGCTCGTGTCGACCAGATCGATGTCACCGACATCGTCTTCGGCAATGACGAAAGCAAGGTTGCTTTCATCCAGATCCTCATCGTGATCCGTGTCACCTGAAGGCGATCCGTCTTCATTGAAACCGAACTGAAGTTCGTTCGGTGATCCAGATGCAGTGTCCGAACCCTCCGGAGCGAATGAAACATCGTCTTCGACAAAGTAGACCGGTTCTTCAGGTGAGGGTTCCCCACTGAATTCGGTTTCTGCCCATTCGACGTCGAATGGATCGGTAGCCTGGCGATCTGATAAGTCCTCAGCATCCTCCGGAAGGATCTCGGACGATGCCTCAAGGTCGACCTCATCGGAGGCAGGATCGTCTGGCGTGGCGTACAGGACTTCGTCAATCTCGGTCTGACTCTGAGCACTTCCTGGAAGGGCGGGGCCATTCAAAAGCCCCTGCCGATCATCCTGCTCACCGGCCCCGGATTCCGG
>JBCDCZ010000072.1:0-17013 GCA_039180865.1 Pseudomonadota bacterium
AATTCAGCGCCCCGGTCTCCCTTTGCAAACGCTTTACCCAGTGCCTTGGCGTCACGGCGCAATTGATCGAGTGATTTTGCCATCGTTTTCCCTCCATTACCCGATGGTCCGCTATGCCGGGCTTGAGAAAACCGATGAGATCGTTTTCGTCGAATGTGGAGGCGCCGATGACAGCTTTCCGCGGACCGGGAGGCCGCCTCGAACGGCCATACCCGACGCTATAACCGGCCTTGTCCCATTGCAAGCCCGTCGCAGATTGTGCGGTTTCAGGAGGCCAACGCTGTGGCATGAATTGCAATATGGTTCGACATCGACACGCTCGATGGATCCGGCCAACCAAAGCTCTTTCCGGAGGACCTTAAAGCTCACCTGCAGAAAACGTGATTGCGTATCGGCATTGGCTATTAACCCGGGGTACCTTCTTGGGCCGTGTTTCTCCATCAGCTTCTTGACCCCGTTTTGATAAACCTTTCTGCTGCTCCTTCCTGTCCGGGAGGCTCTTTTCAATGTTGAACTATCTCACTCTCATTTTCGGTTGTCAGCTTGCGGGCGAGTTGATGGCGCGGTTCCTTACAATCCCAGTGCCCGGCCCCGTTATGGGCATGGTAATCCTGTTTCTCCTGCTTGTGGTTCGAGGCTCCGTCCCGGACAATCTATCCAAGGTTACAGATGGATTGCTCGGCCATCTGTCCCTTCTGTTTGTGCCAGCGGGCGTCGGCGTCATGATCCATTTTCCGCTGCTCGGCGAGAACTGGTTTGCGATCACGGTCGCGCTCATTGTCAGCACCGTTCTCACAATCGCGGTGACTGCACTCATGATGTCGTGGCTCACCAAGCAGACCGCGATCGCCCACGATGAGGGCACCGGCGGCGGGTCAAAATGACAGAGTTACAGGATATCTGGGTTTACCTCAGCGCGTCGCCATTGTTGCATCTGACGCTGACACTGGCAGCCTTTCAATGCGGAACGTGGATCTATGCGAAAGCCAATCTGAACCCTTTGCTCAATCCCGTTCTGATTGCCGTTGTCCTTATCGTCGGCATCCTCCTTACGACCCAAACAAGTTATCAGGACTATTTCGAGGGTGCGCAATTCGTGCACTTCCTGCTGGGCCCTGCCACCGTGGCCCTCGCAATCCCGCTTTACAGGCAATTTGACAGGGTACGCGGATCGGCCATCTCCATCATCACCAGCATTATCACCGGGTCTTTGACAGCAATCACTTCAGCAATCGGGATTGGCTATCTGCTTTCGGCTTCCGACGAAGCTCTCGTTTCATTGGCGCCGAAATCCATCACCGCGCCAGTCGCCATGGGCATCACGGAACAGCTCGGCGGTTTGCCGTCTTTAACGGCCGTTCTGGTCATCGTGACCGGTGTTCTGGGTGCGATGATCGGACCCTTTGTCCTGAACCTGATCGGCGTCAAAGACTGGCAGGCCCGCGGCCTTGCGATGGGCACTGCAAGCCATGGGATCGGGACCGCCCGCGCACTGCAGGTCAACGAAGTGGCCGGTGCCTTTTCAGGTCTCGCAATGGGTTTGAATGCGTTGGCGACCGCGATCCTCTTGCCCATCATCTGGCAATTGCTGTTCTAAGTGTTCGCAAATGCGGGCCGGGAAAAGACAGGGCTTGACCGACTACCGGTGCCCTCACATCGGAGGTTTGGAGAAACTTCAGTATCGCCCGCTACGGGTTCTTCCGAACTTCAACCCAAACTTAATTAATTTGTGGTGTGATATTACCTAGCCCTTTGGTAAGTATTACAATCGTCGAGACGATTTATGGAATTTCTTCGGGACACTGTCGGATCAACACCCGTGACGCCCGAACCGTTGGTAAATGTTCTCACCAGCGTCGGCAATCTCTGGATTGTAACCGCGACGATTATGGTCCTTTCCATGCAGGCTGGCTTCCTGATGCTTGAAGCAGGGTCAACGCGTTCCAAGAACACCATAAACGTTGCGCAAAAGAACATCGCCGATTTCATCATTTGTGGCTGTGTCTTTATCCTCATCGGCGTGCCGCTCATGTTCGGCGCCGGTCAAACCGGCTGGTTCGGTTTCGGCGGCTTCGATATTTCCGAGACCAAAATCCAGCTTATGATCCTGTTCCAGTTCGCGTTCTGTGCAACGGCCGCGACGATCATTTCGGGCGCGGTATCCGAACGGATGCGCTTTCGCGCCTATATGCTGCTGACGGTTCTTATCAGTGGTATTGTTTATCCCGTTTTTGGCCATCTGGTCTGGGGCAACGCTATCATTGAACCCAATCCGGCCTGGCTCGGCGATATCGGTTTTCTGGACTTTGCGGGATCGACCGTCGTGCATGTCATCGGAGGAAGTGCTGCCCTAGCCGCCGTGTTGCATATCGGACCGCGCAAGGATCTTTATGACGCTGACGGCAAGCTGCAAACTCTGCGCGGTCATTCCAGCGTGCTCACCAATTACGGTACGATGGTGCTGATGTTCGGCTGGTTGGGCTTTAACGCCGGCGGCGCTCATCCGCATTCCGACAACTTCTCGCAAATTCTGCTCAACACTGTCGTCGCGATGACATTTGGCGGGGCAACCGGCCTCGCAATCAGCGTATGGCGCGGCAAAGGGCAAACCCGCCCCAAGACGTCAACAAGTGCGATCTTAGGCGGTCTTGTCGCGATTACTGCGGGATGCGCTTATGTCGATCATTACGGTGCGGCGCTCATTGGCATGATTGGCGGTCTAACAGCGGTTTTTACCGCAAGCATTCTACTGAACAGGTTCGGGATAGACGATCCTGTCGATGCAATTGCCGTTCACGGGGCGGCGGGGATTGTCGGCACGGTGATGGTCGCGCCTCTCGCCCATGAGGCTTTTATCACCGGATCCCGCATAGAGCAGTTTGCCATCCAGCTGGGCGGAACCGGTCTCGCAGCCGTCTGGGCTTTCACCACAGTTCTTGTTTTCCTCTGGTTTCTTAAACGCTTCGTCAAATTGCGGGTTAGCGCCTACGAAGAAGAAATCGGCCTGAATCTCTCCGAGCATGACGACAGCTTCGACACCTCAACGATTTCCGAACTGGTTGGGACAGACCTGTCGGCAGCCTCCAAGCCATCGGAGGGATCCGGCTTGCTCTCGGAACATGTTGGAGACAGTGCGCGGGATCCCAATCCGCATTTGAACATGCTGAGCAAAGTCGTCGAAGGCGCGCGCCTGTCGAAGATAAAGGTGGAAGAGGCTGAGACAACCATCAATAAGCTGTCCACGCAGGATCATTTGACCGGGCTTCACAACCGAAGCGCATTCAGGCAACACCTGGTTGAAAGCGCGGCTTGCGAACTGGCACTCATTTATCTCGATCTCGACGGGTTCAAAGCCATTAATGACGGGTTTGGTCATTCAGTGGGTGATGAAGTGCTCAAGCAGATCGCCGCCCGCCTCGTCGCCCTCTTGCCGTCCGATGCCACGGTCGCCCGTTTCGGCGGGGATGAATTCGTAATCAGCCTTCCCCTGACAGCCAAGGCAGCGGCTGGAGAGCAACAAGACTGGCAGATAAACTGCTCGCAGATCGTGCAGGGTGCGAGCCAGGTCCTGCGGATCGGGAATCTCGAACTCTTCGTTGGAGCATCACTTGGGGTCTCCCTGTTTCCGCACCATTCCGGAGATCTCGACGGATTGATACTGAAAGCCGATATGGCGCTTTATGAAGCAAAGGCGCGCGGCAAGGGACAATGGGTCGTTTTCAATCAGGACATGGAAATGAAGGCCCAGCGTCGCGCAGAGCTTGAAAGCGATATGCGCGCAGGAATCGACCGTGGGGAATTCTACGCCGTGTTCCAGCCGCAGGTTTTGCTCAAAGAGAGCAGGCTGATTGGCTTTGAAGCCTTGATGCGATGGGACCACCCGGTTCACGGAACGATAGTGCCAGGCGAATTCATTCCAATCGCCGAAGAAACCGGACTGATCGTTGAAATGAGCGAGACGTTCATCCAATACGCCTGTGCGGTTGCCGTGAACTGGCCTTTGGTCAAAGGGCAACGGTGCAAACTGTCGGTGAACCTGTCGCCCATTCAGTTTTCGCGCTCCGATGTCCCTGCCATGTTAGAGCGCGTCCTTGAGAGTACTGGAATGGATGCCGACAATCTGGAGATTGAAGTCACAGAAAGCACACTGATCGATGATGTCGAGGAAACCCGGGAAAAGCTCGAAGCGATCCGCGCAATGGGTGTTCAGGTTGCAATAGACGATTTCGGAACCGGTTATTCGTCCTTCAATTACTTACAGGGCTTTCCGCTTGATCGCCTCAAAATCGACCGCTCTTTTATCTCCGAACTGGAAGATCAGGAATCGGCCCAGAGGATCACCAAAGCAATCGTCGAACTTGGCAGGAGCCTGGGACTGACGACAACTGCAGAAGGTGTCGAAACGGAAGGTCAGCGTCGGATTCTGGAGGAGTTCGGCTGCGACGAGTTTCAAGGGTACCTTTCAGCACGTCCGATGTCTTTGGCGAAGACCCTGACCTGGATAGTAAACACCGAACGGCAAAAGACTGCAGAGAACGATCTCAAAACATCAAACGGCTGAACATTAGCCCAACCCCGAGTAATAACACCGTCACGCCTAGCGCTGCCGGGCGAGACGCTGCTCCCGGTAACTCCGTGGGGTTTCTGAAAAGCGGGTCTTGAACCAGCGGGAAAAATGACTGCTGTCTGAAAAACCGCATTCAAAAGCAATCTGCGTGATCGTACGTTTAGAGTTCAAGAGCCGCCATCGCGCATGCTGTAGCCGCATGTCGCGCCAGACTTCCTGCGGCGTTGCTTTCGCATGGTCCTGAAAGACGCGGTTCAGTTGCCTCACAGTCGAACCCAGGATTTGGGCGAGCTTTTCAGTTGTGTCGGGTTCGCGCAACTTCTGACGCATGATCTTTACGGCCTGTTCGACCCGCCAGTTGCCGCAGGTTTCCAGATCCTGATAGGGCGTACGGCCCACTTCATGGGCAGTGCGATGTTCGTCCACGACAAGTGCCGTTAGCCCCTTCATGCCGCGCGAACGCCCACAATGCTCGATTAGAATTTCAACAGCAAGATCGATCGCCGCGGTTCCACCCGGGCAGGTGATGACCCCGCCATCGCTGACAAACAATTCGTTTTCCGCTGGAACCGAGTTCGGAAACATCTCCATGAATTCAAGCCGGTGATGCGCATGGATCGCAGCCCGCTTACCATCTAGCAATCCCGCCATTGCAATCGCAAAACTGCCTGTGCAAAGCCCGATCAGTTTCACCCCCTTCAGATATTGCGCCTTGATGAATGAAAGCGTTTGGTCCGGGATCTCATCCAGTTGATCGATAAGACCGCCAACAACAACAAGGTAGTCGTAGTCACCCGCGGCTTCGAACGTCTTCCATGGCGTGATCGCAAGCCCGGAACTGGAAACGACTGGCGACAAATCGTTTGAGAGCACCTCCCAGGTACAGAAGATCTGCCTGCTCTTATCCGCCTCATCGGCGGAATGGCGCACGGAATCGATGAAACCGGCAAGCGGCAGGATCGTAAAAGCCGGGGTCAACACAAAACCAAGGCGGATATCCGGCTCAATATCATCAGGGCGAACGGGCGGCGGAAAGGCCGTCACACTATTCGGCATGGCTTCGCGTTCCTCCCAAGCCCGTTGAGCGAAATGATCGAGATGTCCGTTTTATACTGTTTTCTGTCTTTTTTGTTCCTGAAACAACAGGAAATTCATGAGGCAATGGTCGGGTTCGGGATCCCTCTGCGCACAGAAGCCGGAATCACTGGCTTCACCTGCGCATTCATTCTTTCACCATTGCCGGAGGGAGCTCGAAAAGAGCGACAGAAGAGGGAGTGACCATGTCGACAGGAAAAGACCAGCAAATGATCGACCGGCTTGCGGACGCAGCGCGTGAAGGCAAAATCTCACGGCGATCTTTCATGTATTATTCATTGGCCGCGGGCCTGACAGCGACGACAGCAACCGGGCTTTGGAGCACGGAAGCTAAGGCCGAACCGAAACGCGGCGGAACGTTCCGCATTGCCCAACACGACGGCAACACATCCGACCAGCACGATCCGGGCAAATATGTCTCCTTTGCCGATATCGCCCTTGCGCACACCTTCCGCTCTTACCTTACCCAGATCAATCCGGATCAAACACTTGGCGGAGACCTTGCCACCGAATGGTCGGCAACGCCCGATGCCCGCGAATGGACATTTGTGCTCAATAAAAACGCCACATTCCACTCCGGCGCCAAGGTGAAAGCGGCCGATGTCGTCGCTTCGCTCAACCACCATAGGGGCGAAGACACGACATCAGCGGTGTCCGCCTTCTTCACCGATGTGACCGACATCGTCGACAATGGCGACCATTCGATCACCGTGAAACTCGGGTCTCCCAACGCAGACCTTCCGTGGATCATGCCGGATTATCACCTGGCGATCTGCCCGGCCAATCCTGACGGCACGCTGAACTGGCAATCGGGTGATGGCTGTGGACCTTATAAGCTCGTGACCTTTGAACCCGGCGTTGAAGCCCGTCTGGTGCGCCACGATGACTGGCACGGCGAAGGCGCTTATTTCGACGAAGTTCACTACCTCATCATCAACGATCCGAATGCCCGTCAGAACGCGCTTGTGACCGGCGATGTTGACGCAATCAGCCTTCTAGAAAACAAAACGATGAGCCTGATGGCCCGCGATCCGAACCTTGTGATCGACAATGTCTCGTCGGCCCAGGCGATCACACTTGCCATGCATGTCGACAAAGCGCCGTTCAATAATCCAGATGTGCGCATGGCGCTGAAGCTTGCGATCAACCGGCAGGAAATCATCGATAAAATCACATTCGGGGCAGCGACCATCGGCAATGATTTCCATCATGCGCCGACGATGCCGTACTTCCCGTCCGAGATCCCGCAGCGAGAATACGATCCGGATCAGGCGGCGGCGCTCTGGAAGAAGACCGGGCTCGGCAATCAGCCGATCAATATCTCAACGGCCGATTCCATTACGACCGGCGCTGTTGATGCGATGGTGCTTTACGCTGAGCATGCTAAGGCTGCGGGCATCAATCTCAACGTCGTGCGCGAGCCCAATGACGGCTATTGGTCGGATGTGTGGCTCAAAAAGGCGTTCTGCATGGTGACCTGGGGCGCGCGCCCGACACCGGATGTCATGTACAGTCTCACCTACAAGAAGGGTGCGCCATGGAACGAAACCCATTGGGAGAATGAGCGCTTCAACGAGGTTCTGCTGCAAGCCAAGGGCGAACTCGACGATGCCAAGCGCGCTGAGATGTACCACGAAATGGGCATGCTTCTGCGAGACGATGGCGGGACCGTTCTTCCCTATTTCCCGAACTTCGTGTTCGGGCGCCGCAAGAACGTCAAGCACACCGGCCAGCTGGCAGCAAGCTGGGCGATGGATGGTGGACGGTCAGCGAGCCGCTGGTGGTTCGACGGCTAACGCCATCACGCTGGATTTGCCGCTCCCTCGGTAAATCCAGGGAACCCTGGTGGCTCCGGTCCGTCTGGATCCGCCAGGGCCTCTTACCGGAAATGATTGCAAGCTTTGAGGAGTGAGACATGCGCTGGTCGCGTATGGTGACGCTCATCGGTGCCCACGCTGAAGGGGAAGTCGGCAGGGTCATCACCGGCGGCGTTCTCGACGTTCAAGGGCTCACCATGCTTGAAAAACTGAAAACGCTTCAGGCTGACGACACGCTCCGCCGCTTCGTCAATCAGGAGCCTCGCGGCTGCGCACAGATGACAACCAATCTGCTGTTGCCGCCGTGTAATCCGAACGCCGATGCGGCCTTTATCCCGATGCAGGCCGATGGGTCTCACGCAATGTCGGGCTCGAATGCGATGTGTGTCGCGACGGTCCTTCTGGAAACCGGCATTTTGCCGTTGGAAGAACCGGAAACCACGGTTGTCCTCGATACCGCCGCCGGTCTTGTGAAAGCGGTCGCAACCTGTCGGGACGGCAAAGTCGAACGGGTCGCGCTCGATTTCTTCCCTGCCTATGCGGACCATCTCGATATACCTATAGAAGTGGAGGGGATCGGAACGCTCACCGTCGACATTGCCTTTGGCGGTGTCTTTTATGTGCTCCCGCCTGTTGACCAACTCGGATTTCGGATCGGGCCTGACGTCGCTCAGGACATGGTCGCGCTTGGAAACAGAATCAAAAACGCGGCACGGGAACAGATCGCGGTCGAACACCCCGAAATTCCTGAGTTTAACTCCATCGACTTTGTCATGTTCACTGACCGGGAAGACGGATCGGATCATGTCTTACGCAACGCGACGGTGATGCCGCCCGGCAGGATCGACCGCTCCCCCTGCGGCACGGGATCGGCGGCACGCCTCGCAGCGCTGCACGCGCGCGGACAGGCCAAACCGGGCACGACATTCGACATGCGTTCAACGATCAATTCACGGTTTGAGGCGACCATTGTTTCGGAAACAACTACCGGGCCTAAGCCGGCGATCGTACCGCGCATATCCGGCCGGGCCTGGATCTATGCAATGATGCAGCTCGGTGTCGATCCATCCGACCCCTACCCGCGCGGCTATACGCTCGCCGATACCTGGGGTACCGGAATTGACCATGTAATACCCGGGATCGAAAGGTAACGGACACCGTCTTCGCTTCACGGCCTATGGTGCGTTGAGTGATCCACTCACGATGAAGACGATCTGAGACAGGTGCTGCGGACACGCTGCTTCAGTCGTGGACCGCGTAATACCCTGTCCCCCCAACCAAAGCAGATCAAATCGATGCGATTTCCGTCTCGCTCTCAATCGACCATTGGCGGTGAAAAGCGTCCATCGCCTGCAAGGTGGTCAAGGTCGCGCTGCTCTTTCCCGTAAAAAGCGAGCCGTCGGTAGAGACCAGCGTAATGGCACCTGCCAAAGACTGATCGTGGTTTTTGATCGGCAGGGCAATTGCACAAAGCCCTGGAATGTATTGCCCCTTTGCAAGAGCATATCCGTCCCGCTCCACCTCGCGTTTGAGTTTCGTAATTTCTGCTGCGCCGGGATCTCCGGAAATGTGCTGCCGGTCTACGACCGGAGCGGTCGATGCTTCCGACATATACGCAAGGTAGACCAGGCCGGAGGCTGAGCGCAAAAGCGGCAGAATGGTGCCGACAGCAACGGGTGAAATCACCGGCGGGCCGCCATGGGCGCTGCGGATCACGACAGGTCCGGCTTCCGACCAGACAGACAAATGTCCGGAGGTTTTCAGAGTATCGCACAGTGAGGTCAGGACCTCGAAACCGAGCTCAATAACATCCTGCTGCGCAATCGCCGAAAGTCCCATCCTGAGAGCAAGCGGGCCAAGCCCGTAGCAGCCTGTGTCCTTGTGCTGAACGGTCAGGCCGATCTCACAGAGGCTCGTGAGGTACCGGTGTGCCTTCGCGGACGGCATATCGGATCTGCGCGCAATATCGGTGAGGGTCGCAGGTTGGCCGATCGCGACCAACGCATCCAGAAGGAGCCCGCCGATCTCTATGGATTGCACGCCACTTCTTCGGGAGCGGCCGTTTGGCTCAGATGTATCCGTCATTCAAGCTCCATTTTCCTGCCCTTATCAGGCCAACACATTTCTTGTCCACAGCCTCTTGTAATATCATTATGCGTAAGTTATTACGCAATGCATAATCTATTGAAGGAGAGGAATCGTGTCTGCGACCGCTGAAAAACGCGCGGAAGATGTATTTCGCCAAGCTCTAGCGGCGTCGTCGGTCTCACCGCTTTGGGACGTGATGGCGAACCTGGTGACGGAAACCCCGCAACCTTCCGCTGTTCCGTTTGCCTGGAAGTATTCGGATCTAAAGCCACAACTTATGGAAGCCGGTCGGTTGATCACCGCCGAACAGGCCGAGCGGCGGGTCCTGATCCTGGAAAATCCCGGCACGCAGGGAAGCCACACGGTCACCGATGCGCTTTATGCCGGTTTGCAACTTGTTCTTCCGGGCGAGACGGCTCCGGTCCACCGCCACACCCAGTCGGCTTTGCGCTTTGTTCTGGAATCGGAGGAAGCCTGGACATCCGTCGATGGCGAGCCTGTAAATATGGCACCTTTCGACCTCATTCTGACGCCCTCCTGGCGCTGGCACGAACATGGCGGGGCTTCAGCTCCGACCATCTGGCTCGACGGTCTCGACATTCCAATCGTTCAACGCTTTGCGGCTGGATTTGCTGAACGGGACGGAAATGTTCCCGCCACGAATGATGCCGTCTCCGGACGGACCCGTGCAGCTTACGGGGCTAATCTGAAACCCGTCACGGGCAGTAGCGAAGCGACCGATACGCCGCTCTTTCATTTTCCCCATGCGGTCTGGTCGAAATCACTCGCCGACTACTCAAACAAGGTTCCCGTTGATCCGCATCGTGGCTGGTCCCTTGAGTTCACAAATCCGGTAAATGGCGGATCGATCATGCGGACGATCTCGGCCTTCGCAACCCTGATCCCGCCGGGGATGACCACAAAGCCTCGCAGGCAATCGGCTGGTGCTGTCTTTGCGGGCGTTTCCGGAACCGGATCGCTGGTCGTTGACGGCAAGTCCTTCGACGTTGGGCCGAAGGATGTGGTCGCCGTCCCGTCCTGGAGTGCGCTGCAGATCCACAATGATGGCTCCGATCCCCTCACCCTTTTTTCCTATTCGGATCAAGCCTGTCATGAAAAACTCGGGTTCTGGAAGGAAAGCCTCTCATGACAACCAATCTTTTCCAGCCGGATGCGCCTTCGGTCCTGCAGACGGCCGATGGGCGCGGCTTTCCAGTCGCGCGGGTGTTTTGTGTCGGCCGCAATTATGAAGCCCATGCCCGCGAGATGGGAAAAGACCCCGAGCGCGATCCGCCCTTTTACTTCACAAAATGGCCGGAAACCGTGCGCAATGCAGACCAAATCGACGGACTGGAAATCCCCTACCCGTCCGAAACGGAAAACTATCACCACGAAGCAGAACTCGTCGCCGCAATCGGGAAGCCCGGCTTTCGGATTTCAAAGGACGACGCGCTTGATCACGTTTGCGGCTATGCCGTTGGGCTCGATATGACACGTCGGGACCTGCAACTCGAGGCACGCGAAAAAGGCCGACCGTGGGACCTTGGCAAGAACGTTTCAGATAGCTGCCCAACCGGCCGGCTGCATCTTTTTCAGGAAGGGGCATCACCGCCAATCGGTCGCATCAGCCTCAGTGTGAACGGCGAGATCCGCCAGGATGCAAGCACGGCCGATCTTATCTGGTCCGTGAGCGAGATCGTCTCTCACCTCTCAAACTATTATGCCCTTCGGCGTGGCGATCTGATTTACACCGGCACGCCCGCAGGTGTCGGCCCTGTCGATGCCGGTGACGTTATCGAATGCGCGATAGAGGGGCTTTCTCCCCTCACGGTGCGCATCGGCCCGGCCCACACCTGACGCGAGCGCTCAAATGTCCCTTAAGATCGAAGCGGCCACTCTTTACGACTTTCCCTTTTCCTCATCGTCTTTTCGCTTGCGGATCGCGATGAACATCAAAGGCGTCGCACCCGCGCGGACCGAGCCCGTGAACTTGCGCACCGGCGATCATTTAACGCCCGACTATCTGCGCGTTGTCGGCGCGCCGGTCGTGCCTGCCGTCGATTTCGGTGAGGCGGCCTTTACCCAATCGATTGCAATCATCGAATGGCTCGACACGGTCTATCCCGGCCCGCGCCTGATACCCGAAGACCCGAAGGATGCGCTCATCGTGCGCAGCATGGCGCTTGCGATCGCCTGCGACATTCATCCGCTCAACGTACCGCGTGTATTAAAGCGTCTCACGCGAGAGATGGGACTGTCGGATGAGGTGCGCCAGGACTGGTACAGCCATTGGGTCCGCGAGGGTTTGCGCGTTCTGGAACACCAGCTCGAAGCCCAGGCGCACCGCGGCGATTTCTGCCTCGGAAGCGCACCGACGCTTGCCGACATCTGCCTCGTCCCGCAGGTGCTCAACGCCCGTCGCTTCAACGTAGAAACGGAAGACTTCAAACGCATCGGTGACATTTACGACCGCTGCATGAGCGAAGACACCTTTTCCAAGGCTGCACCGAAGCCAGACTAGAGAGAAAGATCGGGGAGGATCACATGACGACACAAATCACGCGCCGTAGCGCACTCGCTATGATCACGGCCACATCAGCGATGCGAATGAAACACTGCATCGACTTGGCCCGAAGCTCTTGTCTCTCCTCATGAGCCCGCGTGCGGTTGCGCTCAATCGAGCTGCGGCCGCCGATCCGACGGGTGAACGCGGGATCGCCCTTTCCGGGAAAGGAGGCGATACGATTGCCCCGCTTATTGCAAATGTCCTGAAAAATGCCCGCGATCAGGGCCACATCGCCCTCGAAGACGTGGGCGAAGTCACCGCGGTCAATCTCGGCTTGCTGATTGGCGACCTTCAAATCCGTGGTATTATCGGGCGGATTTCTGAACCGGCCCCAGATTGGATCGAAGACCGGTCAAGCACCGCTGTGTCTCATCTGCTCGCCCTATTTGGCAAGCGCAAGTGAGCGATCATCCCCTACCCAATCACCCTTCTCTCCCTTGCACCATTCGTTCCCGTTGCTAGTCTTTTCCAATGGCTGAGGACTATCACTTTCCGGAACTCGCTCCCCTAATTGAGGAGGCTTACGGGGGCTTTGGCAACTACACGCCGCAGATCCCGCTCCATGTCTGTTCATGCGAGATGTGCCTGCCGGTCGATTTTCAGCGCGAAAAGTTCGGCGTTCCCGTCCGTGATCTTGATATCGGCCTTCTTCAATCATGGGAGGAATCCGCGGCCTCAAGCGAGAAAGTCGCGCGCGATCAGGGCCAGCCCGCGACAGAATCCTGGATGCATGAAATGAAGGCGTTTCTGCCACGCATTTTTGAAGCACTAGCGCGAGGCCACTCCCCTTCCAATCTCGGTATCGAGAACGCTTTTCAAACCGTGGCTCTTGCCGACTGGCCTTCCTGGCCGGAAACGGAACGCGCCGCGCTCATCCGCTTTGCGGAAGCGTACTTTCTCGCGCGCCTGTCGCGCGTTGAAGTGTCGTTCGCACCAATCGGTCATGTCCTCAGTCTCGACACAGAAGGTGCCGATGTCGCCGTTGCAATCATCATCTTGGGGCTTGATCCGGAAAGAGTGATCGCGCTTTGGGAAAAGGCACCAGATCCGATGGCCGCAATCCATCTTGCAGAAGCCCGCCGCTCTTTAGAATATGACCACGACGAAATGGGATATCTCTTCAGATCAGTCTGGCTTGATGACAAAACGGCGCTCGCTAGTCTCGGGGGTTTCTTAAGCTCGCCGGAGGCCGATAAGCGCCTTGAAGCGGCTTTCTTCTCACTGGAAGGCGATGATCACGACGTGAAAGCGCAGCGGGAAATCCTGAGCCGCGCGATTGGTTGAAAGTTCAGCGCACTCTGAAGATAACAGATGAGCGGATAATCACGGGCCCGTAAGCTTTTCACGCCAGGCTTCAAGATCATCACCCCCTCACACTCCCATCTTCGGCTGCTGGTCCTTGAATCTGGAAAAAATGGTTCAGCATGATGCGCTCGAGCGTCGGCCATTCGTCCTTGAAGAGCTCATGGATCTGCGTGTCTTTCAGCATCTGGCCAGCAATCTTCTCGCCAACATCGAAATAGGCGTCAAACTGCTGCGCAGAAAAGAACTGATTTCCAGTTGAATCGTTTGGAAAACTCGGATTGGCCCCCTTAAAGCCTTTACTGGTGTGTTCGAGATCATCGAGCATTGTCGATTTAAGATAAATGAGCAGCCCCTCTTTCGGTCCATCTGCGTGATATCGGCTTCCGTCTTTCATAGGTGAATACGTATCGGACTGACAGCGGTTAACGCATGGTTTTTTCGCTCCTTCATATCGGATGCGCGCCATGAAATATCCTTTTGAGGCATAGTCCACACCCTTCGGATATTGTTCATCGGAGCCCCGCGTCACCAGATCGCCGGGTTGTGACAGGCGCATCTCCGTCCGGCGCTTGTTCGTGGCGTGCCTGTCGATTTCCACGTCGAAACTGACGGTCGCACCGAAGTCCTGCTTGACCCGCTCCAGCGCCGCTGTGAAGGAATCGTAGCTTGTTTCAGGGTCCGCACCGCCGTCGATCACAACGATCAGGCCGCAGCGCCGCCTGACGAGTTCATAGAGTCCGAGATTTTCAAAATGGCCACCGTCTGTGATTTCAATAAATTTGCTAGCTTTGGCAGGGTATGACCAGTCCAACAGTTGGGAGAGTGTGAATAAGGCCCGCGGCGAGATGTAGTTCCCATAAGGGTTGATGTATTTTCGAAACAACCTCGACGTAATCCACTTCGGATTGTCCCAGGCGAGCCAATATCCCAAACGCAAGCTGAGGAGAGACATCGCAAGCGATGTCACACTTGTGGTACTCGGCCCCGATCCGGCAAATCCACCGCGTGGATTGACCGCCGCACCCGATGCGGCGACGGCGACCGCGAGACCCAGATTTCCTTGTGCGACCTTTTCCGTGACCCGATAACCAGTGATGTCCGATCCGCAGAAGTGCTTTGAGAGGACAAAGCTGTCGCCTGAGCGTTGCCGAGCTTTCTCCTCCTTGATGCCAGTTGGCGTTACATTTGCACAAACGAGATGAATCGGACGCAGTGAAGAGAGGTTTTTTAGTTTTAGAACATCTGCTGCTTTTGCTGGTTCCGGAACCGGCTTTATCTCGTCCTCCAAGACACTTTTCTTATCCGGCATGAAGGTTTCCATAAGCCTGTCGCGGTAATAGCGGCCGAGTGAAATCTCATTGATATTTGTGACGAAGGCGAGCACGAACGCGACAAGCGCAAATCGCCACGGCCAGACCGACTGGCCGAAATCACCATTCGTCCACCAGAACTCTGTTGCTAGGATGAAGGCAAAGACCGCAAAGCCGTAGACGAAAATGAACGATCCCAAAATAACCGGAACAGAATTCGCATTCGGCAGTGTCTTGCCGAGCCGCTCCCTGAGATAACCAAAGGCCGACACCCCTATGCCTATAAGGGTCAATAAAGACGCGAGAATTGTTTCATTAGGCAGGCTCGCTTTGTCATCAAAGAACCGCAGAATCGGCCATAGATTTTCAGCAACGACCGGTACCGCTGCGAACGCGGCAATGGGTGTGAAGACTTTTAGGAGAAGCCCGCCGGTTTGCTCATAGGCACGTCTGCGCCAGTACTTGATACTCACATCATCTTCGGCACCGTCATGGGCTTCTGAAGAAACAAAAAAGCTGGAGAATGCGAAAGCCAGCATCAGTACGAAAAAGATGCCGAGCAAGACAATCGAGAAGGCGATCAGGACTAACGGAACCCGGTCTAGTTTGGTATCCCAGGTCAGTCCCAATGTGGTGCATATCCACGACTGAGACCCGAACCATTGATCAAGGAACGACCCTGGGGAGGCATCGGGAAATGTATGCCCTAGTCCCAGTATCAAAGCCATTACGAGAGACACCAGCGTAATCCAGATGAAAAGGTTTAGGAGGATTGCGCGAATAACAACGAAAAACCCGGAGAAGAGGGCCTGGGCGCCCCCCGGTAAAAGATAACTAACGTGACGCCGCACATAATTGTAATACCGGCTGTTTTCTTCGTTCTTCTGCCGAAGCTCGGCCATTTGGGCTTCCAATTGCGCTTCTTCTTTATTCTCCTTGTCGTGCCTAAGAAGGTAAGCGTGAAAAGGGTTCGCCTTGCGAAGTGGAGTCTTGTCGCCATGGAGCGCTTGCCAGTGCGAAAGGGCGCCCCCCGCATAGCCTCCGCCGGAAACCGATGACAGATAGTCGAATTTGTCGAGCATACCGTACTTGGCAAGTTTGCTCATCGCGCCTAAACAGATAACAGCCGATCTGACGCCCCCACCCGACAAGGCCAGTCCTGTCAAATAATGGATGCCGGTGTTCTTATCCGGTTCGCGTTTTCCTTCCGCCAGATTGATACGATCGCTTGGTTTTGGCTTATCCGGTATTACTTCGCCTTCTTTATTGAGCGCGTCTCGAAGCTGCTCTTTTTCATATCTGAAAAGCCGTTTCCAAGGGACAAATTTGTCTTCTTCTATCTTGTAATCTTCTTTGTCGCACTGGGGTTGATCCTGCATTGAACGCAATTCCTGATGAAAATACAAAGTATCGCTGACAATATTAAATGGCTGATCTGCTTAATCGAAGTCGTACAAATATTTACAGATGGTTGGCTGGTGTCAGAAGCCAAACTAAAATTGTATACTTCAGACACAACAGAAGAGTAGCAAGCTAATCAGGCCCTAGGGTTCAGGTGACGCAGCATGTTTGGCCGGGGAGGTTGACTTACGATGCTGAGATGCCCTGAGCACGTCTCCCACTCACCAGAATATGCCACAATCCCTAAAATTGGAGGGGCATTTCTGACTGCCTGTTAACCGCAATGTCTTACATTCAATGAAAGTCTCCGGTCAGATTATCAGGCCGGATCCTCCAGGGGATTTTTATGTGAGGCAGGTCTACAATGAATGATGAGGTCATGATCACGGAAACGGAAGCGTTTCGACCCCGTTTCAAGAACCTTTCTCAGGAGTTTGACCGTCTTCTCGAGCATCTTGTGGAACTACTCCATCAGCAGCGCATCACACCGGTCACGGGCAGATCGCTCGCAGACTATTACGGCGGCCCAACGATGAACCGCATCAGAAACGCCTACTTCGACCGCAAACTCTATGCGGAAATCGAAGACTATTACACTTACACATTCGAGATCGCATTCAGCCCGCCCCATGACGGAATGGTCGAGGCGATGGACCGCTTGATTGATGAAGGACAAGGCAACCGCGTTATCCGGATCTGGCGTAATTACCTCGCACACATGAAGAAACCTTTTTGGCACCGGATCGATTCACGCAAGCGCGGCTTCAAAATGTATCCCAATTGGTTGGAAAGCGAAGCGGTTCAACGCGCCTCTTATGAGAACCTCATCGAAGCGATCCCCCACTATAAGGCGGGGCTCCTTGC
>JBCDCZ010000073.1:0-16975 GCA_039180865.1 Pseudomonadota bacterium
CTTGAAAGGCCGTTACCTTCTTCAGAATCGTACTGGATGACATTCTCAAGTGTGTCCGTTCCAAGATCGAATTCATGGTTGCCGAGAGCAGAGGCGTCAAAGCCGATCGTGTTCATAATCGAGATATCAATGCAGCCCTGGAAGTTATCGATCTCATCGAAGAAATCCGGGAAGCCGTCGCCGTTGATATCGGTTGTGAAAATATCGGCTGCTGTCAGGCCGGTTGTGTTGTCCGCGCCCAGAAGGAAGGCGTCAATTTCACTGTTGTCGAAAAAACCGTTCCCATCGGTGTCTGCGGTATCCGGGAGAAGATCGCGTTCGATGAGACCGAAAAACTCGTTGTAAATTCCTTCAAAGAGCGGGTTGAAGGTGACCGGGTCACTGGCAGCGTTAAAGAATGGTCCTGAAATAAAATTGTCACCGGCTGAAAGCGTGATTGACGCGATTGACTGGTTCAAAGCGTCCTGCTCGAGCGCGGCTTCGATTGCTGCAAAGTTCGGCGCAGCGGAGATCGCGTCGACCCCGCCCTCAAGATCAGAAGCATGCAGAATTTGAATTTTGAAAGTCATTTCGATCCGTCTCCCGTTACGATATGCCGAAGAGCATTTCCAAGAAGACAGACGCGCGCGCGGCCAGTATCCGACCAGTTAAACTGGATCGGATATGAGCCTCATACAATTCTGAAATCTATTGGAAGGCTATTGTTGTCAGCTCCGGCCCCAAAACTCGTCAAACATGTTCAAGGGGCTCTCCTTCCCACTCAGAAAGCCCCTTCGGAGCGCGAAGCTAGGCGTGCCAAATGACGCCTCCTTGACAGAAACATGAATCTTTTGTGACTTTGGAAAACTGAATCAAACCCCTGAAGAGGAATACATAAGATACTGTTTTTATTTAAATAATTTTATCGACTGCTTCGAAAAATGGGACAGGTATGAGTTCGAAACAAAGTGGCAACAAATCAGCTTTGTTGAACGACTGCCATCGTTTCGTGATATCTCGAAGATAGGCGAAGTTCCGAAGGATGGCCTCAAGAGGCCGCCGTCAACCACTCATCCTGATGAAGTCCTCAAATGCGCCGCCATTCGCGCGCGCCAGATAGATTTCCGATGCCGTGCTTGCATTCGACAAAAAGCGCGCCTTTCGAACGCTGGTGTAATGCAAGGGCGCACGCAGTACGAGCGGCGCCGCGATTGGTTGCTCACCAGCAGAAGCGAGCAGACCTGCGAGGAAGTGGAACCCTTCGTAAATCGATTGCCCAAGCGCATTGGGGATTGGCGCACGATCCGCGTGGAAGGCCCGATATCGCTCGCAAAAAGCAAGATTGCGCTCGGTATCGAGGGTCGAGAAATAGGACGACGCTACGAACAGTCTTTCCGTGTTACGCAAACCGCTCGCCAGGAGCCCGTTCTCTTCGATAGCACCCGAGAGCCTGATCATGCTGCGGTGAAGGTTACGGGCGCCAAAGTGGCGATTGAAATCGACGGCGTCCTGTCCAACAAGCGAAACGAGGACGGCTTCCGCCCTGCTTGCGGCAAGTCTCTCAATTTCGTCGCTCAGCGTTCCTGATTGGAAAGTCACGTAGCGCTCTTGCACAAGGTCGAGCCCATCTTGTGCAAGCTTTTTTCTGACGTAATCATGCGAGCGTCTCGGCCAGACATAGTCATTTCCAATAAGCGCCCATCTTTTGATCCGGTATTGACGCGTGAGATAGTCGATTGCCGGACCCAGCAGTCGCTGAGGCGTTTCCCCGAGCGCATAAACTGAAGGAGCGGTCTCGCCGCCTTCGTATATCGGCGTGTAAACGAAGGGCGCACGACCTCGGATCACATCAATGATTTGCTGCCGGACTGCGCTGATATGCATTCCGATAACAGCATCGACGAGTCCATGGTCGAGGAGCCAGGCCAGTTCTACCTGCGGCAAAGGACCAGCCTCATGGGCACAATCAATGACGTTGACTTCAACCGGGCACCCCTTAATCCCGCCCCCGGCATTGATTTCTCTGACGGCTAACTGACCACACGAGAGGCAGGACGGCCCCCATATTCCGGCAGCGCCTGACATCGGGATCAGAAGCGCGATCCGGAAAACACGGTCCGCTGCATGACCGATATCCGCACCAAAGGCGTCGTAAGACGCTAACGGATGGTCACGTCCCAACCAGAAGTTCTCTCCGAGGTGCCCCCGAAACCTGAGCCGCATCAGCTATCTTTCGGTGTAAATCTTTACCTTCCACGTGAAAGGCAATTGCAAGTGTTTTCCAATGCAACTATTTTCCCTCCACTTAATCAAGCCTCATGATTGTCATGGCCAAGAAGACACCATCCGTTCAGTCCTACATCAGCTATTCACTGGCTGCCGCTCATCGCAGGCTGCACAGCGACCTCAACGAAGAGCTGAAAAAGATCGGACTGCAAGTCGAGGCGTGGCGCGTCCTGCAGTCTTTGCAGATGAGTGAAGGCTACACGATGAGCGAACTCGCCGAGATCGTGCTCATGAACAAGCCAACCCTGACAAAGCTGGTCGATCGTATGGTCGCCGACGGATTGGTACAGCGCAAGCTTGGACAGGAAGACCAGCGGCAGGTCCGGCTGATCCTGACAAATCTCGGAGCCCGTATCTGCAAAGACGTGATGCAACATGCGGAACGCCAGAACGACGATATTATCGAGCGTATCGGTGCAGAAAAGGCTCAGATCCTGAGGGATGCCCTCGACGAGCTGAGTGCTCCCAAACCAGCCACCGCCGAGCAGTAATTCGATAGATTGTGTTTAGCGGGGTGCTCAACGCAGACTAAGCTTTCGAACAAGCCGGTCCCGTTTGTTGAGCCACCATCCCATCTCCGGATGCCACATATCGAAGGTTTCATCCGCCCCCAGGGCGCGCGCAGCATGCAGCGGCCAATTGGGATCGTCGAGAAGTTCGCGGGCAAGTGCGACCATGTCGGCCTCACCGGCCTCTATAGCCCGGTTGCAACGCTCGGGATCCCACAAGAAACCAACAGCCATGGCGGCAATATCAGCCTGCTCGCGAACATCCTTCGCGAACGGCACCTGGAAACCCTGTTCGATGACCATGCGCCGCGGACGCTCACGCCCTCCAATGCCGCCGGTGGACGTATCGATCATGTCGACGCCAGCGGCTTTGAGAGCGCGCGCTGTCCCGATCGTATCCTCGACCTCCACTCCCCCATCAAGCCAGTCGGTGGCGGAAAGGCGGAAGATGAGCGGAAGATCGTCAGGCCAGTTTTGGCGGATCGAACGCGCAACTTCCACAGCGAAACGCCGACGCCCTTCTGCATCGCCGCCCCATGAATCGCTGCGTTGGTTAGCGATTGGCGACAAGAACTGGTGCACCAGAAAACCGTGCGCGGCATAGACTTCAATGACTTTGAAACCAGCCTTTGCGGATCGTGCGGCAGCCGCACCAAATGCGGCAATCACCTCTTCGATATCGCTTTCATCCATTTCTCGCGGTGCCGGCCAACCATCGGCATAAGGAATGGCCGACGGCCCAATGGCTTCCCAGGGATCTTCGCCGCGCACTTTGCTGTCTTCCTCATCGACCGGCGTCTCACCATGCCATGGTCTGCGTTCGGAGGCTTTGCGTCCGGCATGTCCGAGCTGAATGCCGGGGACCGAGCCCTCGGTCTCGATAAAAGCGGTGATTTCTTTTAGACCCTCAATCTGGCCATCTTCCCAAAGACCGAGGTCTCCATGAGTCCGTCGACCGCGCGCCTCAACCCCTGTTGCCTCAGCGAAGACAAGACCGGCGCCGCCAAGTGCAAACCGCCCGAGATGAACCATATGCCAGGAATTCGCGTAGCCGTTTTTCGCCCGGTACTGGCTCATCGGGGAGACCGCGACGCGGTTCTTGAATGTGATGCCGCGAAGCGTGAAAGGGGTGAAGAGTGCACTCATTTTTGTATTCCTGTTGGATGGGCCTTTTCGAGGCACCGGATCTTTTCTGCAAAGCTTCTTGGAGGTGTTTAGAGGGATACCGTCGGCCGCGCGCACTTTTGGCTGCGGGCGACACTTCTGTCCATTCAAATTGAGTTCAACAGACCGTTGGAAGGCTCGCAATTGATGTATTCGAAGCGCGCCCCTCCTTCGTCGAAAACAAAGAGCTCATGATAGATACGAAGCTTGTGCTGACCCCTGAGCTTGCCGAAATACTTCATCGCAGCGACAAAGATCGACAGATGGGTGTGATGGCTTTCAGCCCACCGCTCAAGGTGCGAAAGGCTTCTCCAAACACTCATAGAATAAGTCTTGAGAGGCGCAGCGTCAGCAACCTGACGATTGGAATCCATGGCGACTTCCCGATTCATGAGACATCCGAGCCGTTCGCCTTTTTCGGAAAGATAAGACATCGCAGTCGCAAGATGGGGAGCGATCATTGTATCGAACAATTCGCGCTCGTTTGCATCCGCATCGCTCAGGTCCTGACCAAAGCGCACGAGACAGGTATTCTTCGGGAGATCGAGAACGATCCTGCCGTTCGTCTCTTCACCTGACGTGAAATCCGAACGACCAGATAGGCTTTCTTCCGGCTCAAGGTAATCCGTCTGCGAAACAGCCAGCCGATCGCGGGCGCTTCCCCAATAGGCATGCTCCCTTATGAGCCCGCTCATTGCGGAGGCAAGATGCGCTGCTCCTTCCGGCGTCTCGTCTCCGAAGATCGTCTCAACCCGAGTGAGCGGAACGCGCAGCGTTTCCCGTACATATCCGATCCCGTCGCGCAATCGTTCATCATCGGCAAAAAAAGCATCGAAACCGCTTTCGCCGCAGAACGTGAGATAGGCTGCATGATCCATAAAATAGGCGGCATGTAAGCATTGCCTGCGCCCATCCGGGTGACGCGATGTGCCCGTTTCCAGATGTGCCGGCCCATATTGGTGCACGAGAAGGCGCCCGATCTCATCGAACTTTGTTTCCGCAAGAACGGTCTCATGCTCGCCAAAAACGACGCCGGCATAAACAATGACAAGGTCGGTCAGACCTTCATTGAAACGAGCGGAATAAGACTTCGATGCTGGCCGATAGCTCTCAGGAACGCGCATCTGACGGCTGCGGGTTACGCGCAAGTGGTCGGGTATGGCGCATTCAAGAAAGGGGCATTCGGCCATGGTGAATTCCTCTTTATCGTCGATGATGTCTTCACGAAGACCCTGACCAGAGCGGCTATGCTCTCCTCATTCGGGTGACCGCAAATTGTCGTCGAGTAATCTCGTAAAGAGGTACACTTTGTCGGGATGGTCTTCACCCCACAATTGCTTGAACAAGACCACAACCACATAAACAATGCTGAGGTTGCTGCCCAAGCCCGCAGGTACTATGCGTCGCCGGCTTCGATGTCGCGCTTGCGACTTTCGAGCTCTTCCAGGCTGACGACACCCTCTTCCACAAGCAGGTTTTCAAGGCTTGCCAACCAGCGTTCATAATAGCTTGCGTTGAGATAGTACGCCGGATCCAGACGTTCGATCGCATGGCGGGCAGCATCGCCATTGCAGATGTCAGCGGCAAGACAGGCCATGTAAATCCCGAACATGCGCCGCTCCCAGTCATTATGGAAGACCGGTTCGCTTTCCTCGGGGTTGATCGGCCCAAATCCGTCCATTCCGCCGAGATCGTGAAGGCTGTTCAAAGCGGGTTCGTCTCCCCGTTAAGTCTCTCCGCTGCCCGCTCCGGCGACATACACCGGGGCTTCCCCGAAGTCCCGATGATGGTCGGCCGCACGCCAGTCTTCCTTCACTGCCAGAAGTGTGTCGGCACTTGCAACTTTCTTTTGCTGGATAAGGCGCTCCAGGGCATTCAGCCAATGCGTATAATAAGTATCGCCAAGATCAGGATCGCCTGCTTCCTGCGCAGCTTTGATTTCCGCGCCCAGCGCTTCACACCATTCGGTCCACGTGAATATGCCCTGGCGGTGAAGACCAACCGTCATTGCAAACGCCTTGGCTTCCCAAGGTGCGTTGAAGACCGGGCCTGCATCATCATGAGGGATATGCGGTGTTCGCCGCAAATCCGCGGGCCGTATCAGATCCTTATCACTCATCAGGCCGCCCGCATGTAGTCGTCGAACATATCGATATAAAGATACATGTTTCCCGGATAATCCTCGCCCCAGAGTTCCTGAAAGGAAAACTTCACGGAATAAACGTGTTGAGGTTTGTGTCCGAGACCATGAGCACCTGTATCCGGGAACGAGAACACCCCATGATCGCGGTCAACGACACCTTTCTTGCCGCGAACATAGCGGGGCAGCCTCGTATGGGTGACAGGATTGATGTTTTTGATCTCAACCTGATCACCAACTTTGAAGGGCGCGGGGATGTCTTCATCGATCCGGCAGGACGCGCCGGTTGCAATGAGACCAGGGACAACTTCTCTCGTCAGCGTCGGCATTACGCGTCCTCCATGGCAATGTCTTTCTTGCGCGCTTCCAGCTCCTCCTCGGTCACGACACCCTTTTCGATGAGCAGTGTTTCCAAAGATTTCAGCCAGTGTTCATAATAGCTCGATTCCAGATAGTGAGCCGGGTCCATCCGCTCGATTGCATGGCGGAATTCGTCCACATTGTAATGCCCTCCCGCAAAGCAGGATATGAACATTCCAAACATCCGGCGTTCCCATTCATCATGAAAGACCGGTTCATTTTGTTCCGGATTGATCGGCCCGATACCGTCCATTCCGCCAAGGTCATGTATGCCGTTCATTGGATACTTTCTCCTATATTCAAGACCGTCGGACTAGGCGCTGACAAGGCCGGTACCGATCATTGAATCGCGGGTGACCAGATTTGCGAGATCATCTTCGCTCATGCCGTCGGTGCCGTGGGGGCGTTTCGGCAGCACGAGATAGCGAAGCTCCGCATTGCTGTCCCAAACGCGGATCTCGGTGCTTTCCGGCAAAGAAACACCAAACTCATCCAGAACGCCGCGCGGGTCTTTCACGACTTTTGCGCGGTAGGGTGCGGCCTTGTACCAGACTGGCGGGAGACCCAGCGTCGGCCAGGGATAGCAGGAGCAAAGGGTGCAAACGACGATGTTATGAATGTCTTCGGTGTTCTCGACCACCACCATATCTTCACCCTGAACGCCGGAGAATCCGAGTTCCTTGATCGCTTCTGTCGCATCATCGAGAAGCCGGGCCTTGAAATCAGGATCCGTCCACGCTTTGGCGACAACCTTTGCGCCATTCCGGGGGCCGATCTTCGTCTCATAGGTCTCAACAATGAGGTCTATCGCCTCCGGATCAATCAGATCCTTCTCGGTCAAGACGGATTCAAGCGCCTTGACGCGCAGTTCGACATCAGAGAGCGGTTTGTTATGGGGATGATCGTGATCGTGGTCATGATCGTGTGCCATCGTTCAATCCTTCCGTTTCTCTCAAAGGGTTTTCCAATCGACCGATGACGCATAAGCATCTGCGGCCTGGTAGATTGTCATTTCGTCGTAATGCTTCCCGATCAACATGGCGCTGATTGGAAGCCCGTCACTCATACCGCACGGTACCGCCATGGCCGGATGCCCCGTCGCATCAAAAGGTGCGGTATTCGGGATCATCTCAAAGGCCCTTTGAAGATAGAGCGCCAGCGGCGCATCATCCGGTGGCAGCGGCGTCGCCTTCATCGGCGTGGTCGGCATCAGCAAGACATCGTAGTCGGCGAGAGCCACGTCATAGGCTGCCGTCAGCCTGCGGGAAAGATTCTGCGCCTTTGCGTAATAGCGCCCGCGGTAATGACGGATAAAGTATTCCCCGACAAACATGCTGACTTTCAATGAGTCGGAGAGTTCATTCGCACGGTCACGCCAGTTCGCGTGGGCATCGAGAAGGCTTGTCGTGTAAAGCCCCTTCCAGTTCATGCCCATGCCATTGCCGTGCATCATCTGCCATTGGAGGCCTTCAAGGGCGATGGGTGTCCAGATCGCGGCACCAACTGCGTGCATGGGAACCGAGACCTCTTCCACACTTGCACCAAGCGCCTTCAATTGTGCGGCAACCGCTCGCACGGACCCATCAACATCGGCTTCTGAACTTTCGAGCCCAAAGCCTTCTGTCACGACACCAATCTTGAGCCCCGCAGCTCCTTTGCCGAGGGCTTCAGTGTAATTCGCAACCTTCGGATTATATTGCCGCGGATCAAGACCGTCTTCACCCGCAATGACCTCCAGTAGCAATGCATTGTCGGCCACATTGGATGTCATTGGCCCGACATGATCGATCGTACTCTCGATCGGCATCGCCCCTGTGTAAGGGACAAGTCCGTGGGTTGGCTTCATTCCATAAGTACCGCTGAACGAGGAAGGAAGACGGATTGATCCCCCTTGATCGCCGCCGATCGCCATATCGACTTCGCCGAGAGCAACAACCACGCCGCTCCCCGACGATGAGCCGCCCGCAGAAAATCCCATTTTATGCGGATTGTGAACGGCGCCCGTTGCATTGGTGTGGCTACCACCCGACAAGCAGAAAAACTCGCAATGAGTCTTGCCTTTGATAGTCGCTCCTGCGTCCAGCATCCGCGTTACAATTGTCGCATCGATATCGGGAACGTAGCCCTCCAATGTCGACGCGCCGTTCATCATCGGAACACCGGCAACGCAAACATTGTCTTTGACGGCTACTGTCTTGCCCGCGAGCTTTCCCGAACCGCTCCCTTCAATATCGACCTTGATATACCAGGCGTTGCGGGGATTATCTTCCGGCTGCGGCCGAACGCCTGGCGTACGCGGATATTGCACGATCGGTTTCTCGTCGGGCAAAGCTTCGATGAGATCGTAGGCTGGAAAGTTGCCCATCATCGCTTCACGGAACTCCGCGACCCGTTCAGGGTCCATATCCATCCCAAGATCGGCGACAATCTCTTCCATTTGTTCTTGCGTCGGTCGCTTGACCGTCATGGTGTCCTCCCTCTTCCAGCAAGTCTTTCGCCGCGAGATTCAATTGCGCGGCATTGATCGCTGCGCTCATTCCTCACTCTGGGCTACGATTGTCCGGTAACAGGTCAGCCTCGAAAGAGACAACGCGCCCTTCTGCCGCTACGAAAAATCTCGACACACGGTCGTAGGTGGCCAACGTAAAATTCACTCTTGCCGTAACGGCCCAAACATACTGGCAAGCGTAGTCGAAAAATAATTTCCAATTCAAGTAAATTTATACAATACTGAATAGACAAGTCTAAGTGCCCGCCTAGCTTTACACCAATGACGAAAAGCATGACTGAAACGACCGTGAAGCGCGACCGCTGCGACCAGTGGCTTTGGCTTGATACAATGCGCTCATACGACCTGCATGCTCTGCACTCTGAATGCGCGAACACTCTGTTACAGGTCTTAGGTGCGCACGGGCCAAACTCGCGCATATCCAATGCGTTCAACGATAAACGGCTTCCAAACAGTCTGACCGAATTTTGTGCAGAGACTGATGAAAAAAGTCTCGTCTTGGTTCCAACGGATCTTCTGAGAAACAACGAACCCAGGAACGAAAATGCACAATGTCGGTCAAAAATACCAAAGGTTTACAGAACCTTAACACAGACACGTCGAGGCCGAACGTCACCGTTGCCAATCTCTGGCATACAAAATGCTGTACACCACAAAGCCTATCGCGGACCAGCGGATCTCAAAGCCGCAAGCGGATATCACCTATCCGTCGCCGCCATATCTTGAAGGAGTAGCCCGCCATGGCATGGCTCATCGCCATTATTCTGATCATTGCTGCGGTCCTGATCGTCCTCTTCCTCAACAAGTTCTATGTCAAGGCGACGCGTGAGACAGCCCTTGTCCGAACCGGTCGCGGTGGGCAGAAAGTCGTACTCGACGGCGGAATTCTCGCGCTATCAATTTCGCATCGGGTCGCCGAAGTGAACATGCGGACCATGCGTCTCGAAGTTGAACGCCGCGGAGAAAAGTCGGTAATCACAAAGGACCGCCTCCGGGTCGATGTGGCAGCCGAATTCTATGTGCGCGTCGAACCAACCGAGAAAGGTGTCGCGACCGCCGCACAGGCCCTTGGCAGCAAAGGGTTCCGCGCAGCCGATCTCGCCGATCTTCTTGAAGGTAAGCTGGTTGATGCCCTGCTCAACGTGGCCGCCAAATATACGCTCGACACCCTTCAGGATAATCGCGGGCAATATGTGTCTGAAGTGACTGACGCACTCTCTCCTCAACTCGCTCAAAACGGTCTCTTACTGGAAACGGTTTCACTGACAGAGCTCGACCAGACGCCATTCAAGAACCTCAATGAGAACAACGCATTCAATGCGGTCGGGATGCGCCGCCTCGCGGAAGTGATCGCGACCAACAAGCGTGAGCGCACCGAAATCGAAAACAGTGCCGAAGTCGCCGTGCGCCAAAGCCATCTCGACACCGCAAAGAAGCGCCTTCTCATCGAACAGGAAGAAGAAGAGGCCCACCTCAGTCAGCAAAAGGCAATCGAAACCCATCGCGCCAGAACACTTGCAGAGACGGCCGAAGCGCAATCGGAATCGGATGAGCGCCGTGAATACGCCCGCATTCGACGCGATATGGAAGTCCGCGCGAAACAGATCCAATCGGATCGTGAGACGCGCGAACTTGAGCTTCAAGCCAATCTCGCGGTGAAAACAACGGAACACGACACGGAAATCTCGCTCGCGGCAAAGAAAGCGGAAGAAGCCAAAGCCGAAGCCGATGCGCAGGAGAGTATCGCTGCAGAAGCAAAAGCGCGAGAAGCGGTCACCACAGCGCGCGAGACAGCCATGGCGGAACGCGTCAAAGCAATCGCCGAAATCAAGGCACGCGAGCTAGCAAGCGTCGATGACACACGCGTGGAGTCAGAAGCCGGAACGGTGCGCGCCATGGCGGAGGCCGAAGCAGCAGCATCCGAAGCGAAGGCGCGGGCGCGCAAGGCTGAACTCTTGGCAAAAGCAGAGGGCGAGTCAGCACTCTTTGCAGCCCAGAACGCTCAATCCGACACCATCGTTCAAATGAAGCTCGATCTTGCAAAGATCGAAGCTCTTCCAGACGTTGTCCGCGAGATGGTGAAACCGTCGGAAAAGATCGAATCAATCCGCATCAACCACGTTTCTGGCTTTGGACCCGGAACCGGCGGTTCGGGGTCAACTGGAGGCGGATCTCCATCCGACGGACCCATGGTCAATCAGGTGATCGACGGGATCCTGTCGATGGCGTTGCAGCTTCCGGCCGTCCAGAAACTCGGCGAAGAAATCGGCATGAATGTCCAGGGCGGCGTCGCCCAGGCGGCAAAGGGTTTGACGGCAACCTCAGACGCAACAGCCAAAGACGAATCCGGTGCTTCCGCTGCAGACACGCCAAGCGAAAAGAACACGGCACCTTCATCAAAGAAAAGCAAATCCTAAGTCCCATCGCCTTGGGTGATCCTTCAGGCGGGGATGAATAGAAACAGGAGAGGAATGATGGCGATAACAAGAAGAAAACTGCTCAAGACAACGGCGGCAACATCGCTTGCGCTCGCGAGCCCCGGCATTATCGGCCGCGCCTATGCCGAAGACGCAATCAAGATGGTGGCCATCCTCGACCAATCCGGTGGCCTTGAACTCCTCGGGCGTCCGATGCTCGAAGCCACAAAACTCGCCGTCAAAGAAATCAACGATGGCGGCGGCCTGCTTGGGCGTCCGGTTGAATTGAAGTCCTACGACCCGCAAACCTCCATCCAGTTTTACACCCAGTTTGCGACACAGGCTGCGGCGGGCGACCGCGCTGACGTTGTCCATGCCGGTATCACATCGGCATCCCGTGAAGCCATCCGCCCGGTCTTAAACCGGTTCCAGACGCTTTACTTCTACAACACGCTCTATGAGGGCGGTGTTTGCGACTACAACAATTTCTGCACCGGCTCGACGCCAGCGCAGACAGTTGAAAAACTTGTTCCCTATACGATGAATAAATGGGGCAAGAAGGTCTACATCATCGCGGCTGACTACAATTACGGCCACATCACCGCCCAGTGGGTGAAAAAGTTTGTCGAAGACAATGGCGGCGATCCGACTGCGATTGAGTTCTTCCCGCTGGACGTGACGAACTTCGGACCAACCATCCAGAAGATACAGGCCGCGAGCCCGGATTTTGTCATGTCGGCCCTCGTGGGTGCAGCGCATATCTCCTTCTATCGTCAGTACGCGGCAGCGGGCCTCACCCAAAAAATCCCCCTCGCCTCGACCACCTTTACACTCGGTGGCGAGCACCTGCTCGTATCCGCCGAAGAAGGGGACGGCATGATCGTCTCCTTCGCCTATTTCGAAGAGCTTGCATCGGACGCGAACAAGAAATTCCTGACCGATCTGCGCGGTGGGTCGAGCGAAGACATCGCCTATGTTTCCGAGACCACCGCGCGATCCTATGAAGGTGTCCATCTGTGGGCGGAAGGTGTGAAGAAAGCGGGAACCACCGAACGCACAGCAGTGATTGAAGCGCTGCGCAGCCCAGTGAGTTATGACGGGCCGAGTGGAACGGTCACCATTGAGCCGAAGACGAACCATTTGGTGCAAAACATCCACATTGCGGAACTCAAGGATCAAAAACTCACAATTCTTGAATCCTTCGACGCTCAGCCACCGAGTGACACGCTGCTCGTCTGCGATCTGAACGCCAACCCCAATCAATCCACTTTCTACTTCGAAAACGGATTGGCTGCGGCGGGCATCGAATAGGCTTCAATCGCACGATAGTAGGAAGTCGCCGTTTTGGATTATGCTGTTGTCCTCGTCCTTCAGATCATAGCCGGTATTGCCAATATCGCTTTGATCGCCCTGGGCCTCGCCATCATTTTCGGGATGATGCGGGTCATCAATCTTGCCCATGGCGAATTTCTGATGCTCGGCGGCTATACGGTTGTGGTCACCACAAATTTGGGCGTGAACATATGGATTGCGATGTTCATATGCGCGCCGATTGTGGTGGGGCTCATTGGCGTCATCGTGGAGCGGGTGCTCATCCGTTTCCTCTATGGCCGGATGATTGACACCTTACTCGCCACCTGGGGTTTGAGCCTTTTCCTGATTGGCCTTGTAACAATCATCTTTGGCCCGCAGACGGCGACCACCATCTCTCCACCAATCGCCGCGGTTCAGATCGGTGACTTTTCATCAAGCGGCTATGAGCTGTTTCTGATCTTTGTGACCCTCGGCATCATCGGCGGCGTATACTGGGTCCTGCGTTACACGAAACTCGGCCTGATGGCCCGGGGCACTATGCAGAATTCCGACATGGCGGAAGCGCTCGGTGTATCGACGACGCGGGTCTATATGATCACCTTCGGACTTGGCTCGGCCGTCGCGGGGCTCGCAGGCGGCTTACTCGCGCCGATTACGGGTGTCGTGCCGACAATCGGTGCCCTCTATATTGCGAAAGCCTTCATCACCGTCATCAGCGGAGGAGCCGCCATTCTTGCAGGTACTGCCTCAGCGGCGGGTCTGCTTGGCGCGGTCAACGGCATCGTCACCTTCGCGACAGGCCCAACCATCGGTGAAGTCGCGCTCCTCATCTCCGCCATCATTCTCCTACGGTTGATGCCAAGCGGCATCACTGGCAGATTTTTCAAACGAAGCCTGTGACCCTAAGAACCGAAAACACACAACTCATACTCCTTGGCATCGCCGGACTCGTCTTCATGTTCGGCGCGCCGCAGGTCTTGCAGCTTTTCACCATCATCAATCTGACGACGGCAATTGCGCTCGCTCTGCTTGCATTGAGCCTCGGACTGATCTGGGGGTATGGCGGCATATTGTGTTTCGGCCAGACAGCCTTTTTCGGGCTTGGTGCCTATGCCTATGCCATCGTTGCTCAAAACACCGGCGACACGACAATCGCGGTCCTCGGCGCGATCGTGGTGGCCAGCGCCTTTGCAGCAATCCTTGGATATTTCGTCTTTTTCGGTCGGGTCAGCGACGTCTATCTCGGCGTGATTACGCTCACCGTCACGCTCATCTTTTTTAATCTTCTGCGCCGCACATCCGGGCCTGAGTACAAGATCGGCAATGCGCTTCTTGGCGGTTTCAACGGCACGACGGCGCCACCTCTGACCTTCCCATGGGATCCCGGGACGGTCCTCTTCCCGAACCAGACATTTTACGTGGCCATGGGCACACTCATTGTCTGCTATTTCGGATGTGTGTTTCTGACTCGATCGCATTTTGGACGGGTTTGCGTTGCGATACGCGAAAACGAGACGCGCGCCGAACTTCTCGGCTACGATTCACGACTTTACAAGCTGGGGCTTTTCACTGTTGGCGGGGGGCTTGCCGGTCTTGCTGGCGTCCTCATGGCAAATGGCGTTGGCCGCGTTACGCCGGACCTATTCAATCTGTCCTACGCGGCTCAGGCGATTATCTGGGTGATTGTTGGTGGGCGCGGCACATTGATCGGGCCGATCTTCGGCGCCTTCGCAATCTTCTGGCTCACCTCGTGGCTTGGGACACAATCGCAACTCAACATCAATCTAGTGCTCGGCCTTGTCCTGATCCTTTTCGTCCTTCTCCTGCCACGCGGGCTCGTTCCGGCTGCCGCTGATCTTCTGAACTGGCGTCCACAGCGACGGATCACAAAACATGATCAGCGCCGTGCCCGCCGCCGCTCCCGCACCCGCCTCGCCGAGGAGGATGCGTGATGGCCAAGCGTCGGCGTGAAGTGGTAGTCGAGACCCGCGACCTTTCCATGCGGTTTGGCGGCGTCGTCGCCAATGACAGTGTCGATTTCACGCTCCACGAGGGTGAACTGCGGTGTCTGATCGGCCCGAACGGTGCGGGAAAGAGCACATTCTTCAAATGTCTTACCGGGCAATTGAAACCGAGTGAAGGCACTGTCCTTATCAGAAATGTCGACACGACCGGCGCGGATCCCCACGAAGTTGCAAGACTTGGCGTCGGCATCAAGACCCAGGTGCCCAATGTGTTCGATGGTCTCAGCGTGCACGATAACATCTGGCTTTCCTGCCGGCGCTGGCATGACAAGAACCGCGCCCGGTCGCTTACAGACGAGACATTGGAGCGCGCGCGGCTCACCGATAACCGCAATGCCATTGTAGGCACGCTTGCCCATGGGCAACGCCAATGGGTCGAGCTGGCGATGGTCATGGCGGCGGAACCCTGGCTTGTTCTGCTTGACGAACCAGCCGCGGGCATGACCCACGAAGAAACCGATTTCACAGCAGATCTCATCCGCGAACTCAACAAGCGCGCAAGCCTTATCGTTGTTGAGCACGACATGAATTTCATCCGGTCCATTGCTGACAAAGTGACCGTCTTTCATCGCGGCGCAATCCTGATTGAAGACACAATGGATGTCATCTCGGCCGACGAGACGGTGCGAGAAGTCTATCTCGGGCACAAACATTGAGAAGGGACCGATGATGGACGCAGCGGCTATTCTCGATGTTAAAGGCTTACGGGCCGGTTACGGCAGGGTTCCCGTGCTCCACGGCGTCGATCTTGAAGTCGGCGAAGGCGAGATTGTCGGGCTTCTCGGTCACAACGGGATGGGCAAGACGACATTGCTGAAGACCGTCATCGGTATTGTTCCGGCAACGGCCGGCTCCGTCAATTTCGACGGCCTCGATATCACGCGCGATACGAGCCATGAACGCGCAAAACTTGGTGTCGGCTATGTCCCGCAGGGCCGCGGTATCTTTCCAAATCTCTCGGTACTCGACAATCTGCGCATGGGCGTGGCGGCCCATGGTTTGGGAGATGAGGCGGGAGCCGTCGAAAGGATCCTCCAGGAATTTCCGCAACTGACCCGGCTTCTTGACCGACGGGGTGGCGCGCTCTCAGGTGGCGAACAGCAGCTCCTCGCCCTCGCCCGATGCCTTGTGAGCGAACCCCAGCTTGTCCTTCTCGACGAGCCCACCGAAGGGATTCAGCCTTCAATCGTCGATCTGATCGAAGACAAATTGAACGAACTTGCCCGCAAGCGCGGCTTGTCGATTGTTCTCGTCGAACAGAACCTTGAGTTCATCACCGGCCTCTCCGACAAGGTCATGCTCCTCCAAAAGGGAACGATCGCCGGGATTGTCGCGAGCAAGGAGAGCGGGGCCAACACGGATCTCATTGACGAATTCACCGGGTTCAAGAACGAGGGTGAACAGAAGCTCGCATCCGCGAGCGCGCCCCGTCCCGCCGCTCCGTTGTCGCCTCCTCAAACCAACAATCAGAAAACGGAACCAAGGGACAGCGCACCAAATGGACCGTCGCCTCGTTCGCCTGCGCCCGAGATATCGAGACCAGAAGCAAGCCTCCATGAAAGGCTCTCACGCATGACTGTTAAACGCCCCTCCTTCAGCCAGTTGAAGGCAATTGTCGAAGACTTCGGCATGACGCTTTCCGATGAGCGTATCCAGGAATTCCTCGACCTCATGGAAGGGTCGATGAAGCGGTATGACGAGCTCGACGCCATGCCCGACTACCTGCCAAGCGTCGATTATCCGCGCACCGCAGGTTACCGGCCGTCGGAAGACGAAAATCCGCTCAACGCCTGGTACGTCAAAACGGAGATCAAAGGTGCGCCGCGCGGCCCGCTCCAGGGTAAGACCGTCGCTATCAAAGACAATGTCTGTGTAGCGGGCGTCCCGCTCATGAACGGAGCTTCGACGCTCAAAGGCTATACGCCGGATGTCGATGCCACGATTGTCACCCGTATTCTAGAAGCTGGCGGGACGATTGTCGGAAAGACCCATTGTGAGTATTTCTGTCTGTCCGGCGGAAGCCACACCAATGCGACCGGCCCGTGCCACAATCCGCACAAGCGCGGCTATTCCGCGGGTGGTTCCTCCTCAGGGTCGGGTGCTGTCGTCGGCGGCGGCGAAGTTGATATGGCAATCGGCGGAGACCAGGGCGGCTCTATCCGTATGCCCGCCTCCTTTTGCGGCTGCTACGGCATGAAACCAACCCACGGGCTTGTACCCTACACCGGTGTTATGCCGATTGAAAACACCATCGACCACACCGGCCCGATGAC
>JBCDCZ010000074.1:0-16972 GCA_039180865.1 Pseudomonadota bacterium
ATCCGGTAGCGTCATCTACTCCGTTCAGAAATCGGATCTTTTCGGCGAAGACGTCAACACATCCGATTACGGTTCGGCTCCGGTTCTGCGCGATATGATCGCAGACCTTGCGGGGAAAGATGTCGTTCAGACGCGCTTTCTTCCAACAAATAACCAGGTATATGAGTCCTACATTGCTTTGCCCGTCAAAGCGGAAGGCGAGACGCTGGGCTTTTTTGTCGTCGTGCTCCAAGGGGAAACCCTCAAAACCGTGTTCAATCCGTTTGGAATGCTCGGTGAGACGGGGATTGTCAGTCTAACCAATCCGGAAGGCGGGGTTATTGCTCAAATCACAACCTATCCTGAGGGAAGCGAACAGGGAGAGGCTCATTCTTCCCAATATCGCATGGCTTCAATCCAGGCTCTGACCGGGATCCTGGAGGGATACACGCTCCACGTTTCACAGAGCAAAGATGAGATTTATGCGCCCTCGAAAACCCTTGCGATCGAGCTTGGCACCTACGCGCTAATTGTCTTGCTTGCCAACGGCGTCCTCGCCTTCCTTGTTATCTCAAGGACACTCAACCCGCTTACGATTGCTGCCTCCGCCATCCGTTCCGTGGCAAAAGGCCATACCGACGTATCGATTGCGCATAGCCACTTCCGCGAGGTCAATCAGATTTCCAAATCACTCATGGTGTTCATCGACAGCCTGACCGAGAAGGAACATCTGGAAGCCGAACGCAACGAAGAAGAAGCGCGGCAACGAGCGCGCGCGGAAAGTGTTGCGCAGGAGATCAGCTCTTTCAAAGCGGATATCTCTGAACTTCTCGCTATTCTCTCTGAGCGTGCAAGCGTTATGGAAGACAGCGCCCACACCCTCGAAGCGGTTGTCGATTCTTCATCTGCGGATGCCCGTCATGCGCTCGAAGCTTCTGCGGGCGTTACCGAAAACGTCCAGGCAGTTGCAACATCAACCCAGGAAATGACGGGAACGATTGACGAAATTGCAAACCAGGCAACAGCTTCAAACCGTGCGGTTGAAGAAGCGCAGAGGTTGGTATCTCTCGCAGACAACGGTTTGGACGAACTCTCTGCGGCAACGGAAAGCATTGGCGAAGTTGTCGCCTTCATCCGCGACATTGCCGAACAGACTAATCTGCTTGCCCTCAACGCGACAATTGAAGCCGCACGCGCGGGCGAAGCTGGCAAGGGTTTCGCGGTCGTCGCAAGCGAGGTGAAACAATTATCCGAGAAAACCTCGGTCGCAACGCAAGGCATCTCGACCAAGATTTCCGAGGTTCAGGACTGCTCCACGCAAACCCTTGATGCGATGCGAGAAATCAATGCCCATATGACAGCAATGAGTGAAGGGGCAGCCTTGATCGCAACGGCCGTGGAAGAGCAAAGCGCTTCTACGCGCTCAATTTCCAAACGTCTGGAATCTGCAGGCGGTGCCAGTGCGGATGCGGAACGCAACGTTGAGGCTATCACCGTAACCGTGCAAAAGACCGCGTCGGAAGCCGAGCAATCGCTCGTCATTTCCCGCGATATGAAAGCTTTGTCCGATGATTTCGTTGACAGGATTGATCGCTTCTTGAAGAAGGTCTCGTAATCTTAAGCACGAGTCCGCGACAGTAACAAAAGCGTTCGCCGTCGCGCTCGGTTCACTCTTCCCAATCCACTTTTGAGAATCAGCCGCGGATGATGCTCGCTTCGTGTGATTCGGCACCCGACGCCGCCGGCGTAGTCGCCTGAGCCTTTACCATCTCAGCCTGGAAGGTAGCCTGGAGGTCCCGCACTTCGCTGACGAGGCGCGTCATATATTCGGCTAAGCGATGTTCGCTGAGGGATTCGGCTGTCAGTCGCTCGCAATAGATCACTTCATCCTTATGGTCATCGATTGCGAAACGTCCGGGGCCCACCCGTTCACCGGCACCGTTTGCCCTGAGAAGCGACTGAAGGACAACAGGATCTTCAGTGTTGATATCCGGAAGGCGTGCACTGAACTCGAGGGTCCCATCATCAATCTGCGTGATGTAGATGGAAACGTCGCCGCCAAACACAATCTCCGCCTGACCGGCATCATTCAGCGCCAGGTCGCCTATCTGAAATGTCTCCGCAAGCGCCTGAACCGTTTCCCTTACGGTTTTCATTTAGACTCTCCCCATTCGACACAAACCGATTTCTCCACCGTTCGCGTCTACTTCCTTTCGGGGCAGAAAGCTAGCTGGATTGAGCAGACAGACCTGTATCATACGGTACTTTCCTAAAGGCTCGAAATCTGGTTAGGCTGCGGAACCAGCGCTAAGGGGTCCAATGACGGTCAACTTCCTGAAAGGTTTACTGTTCAGCCTGTGCGTTTTACGCTACCACAACCGAGCGTTCTTCCATTGAAGATGGCGCCTACTGCAGACCATGAGGGCAGAAAATCAGGCGACCGGCCGACGCGAATACCGAACGTTGCGTTTTGTGCAAGCGTGGTAAAGGCCGCCTCATGAGAGAGCTCCTTAAAGACACCAATGGCAGATCCAATTTCTTTCATTTCTGAACACATGTTCGACCCGGCGATCCTGATCTTTCTTGCGATCGCTCTTCAATCGGCAAGCTTCCTTCTCACAGGACAATTGAAACTGCGCCTTCTCTTTATGACGGGCACGCTCATGTCGATATTCTATTTCCTTATCGTGCGAGAGGACCCGGCCTGGGAGCCTGTCATCGAGGATTTCATTTTGGGCGCGGCCAACCTTTATGGGCTAACGATGCTGCTCCTCGATAGATCGCCGAGGCTGATTCCGGCAGATCAACGCCCCTTGTTCGATAAACTTGAAGGTATGCAGCCCGGGGTGTTTCGCGCCCTCATGAAGCAGGGAGAAATCCGCAGGCTCGAATGCGCCGAAGTGCTGACAACGGAGGGGGAAGTCCCGGACCGGCTTTTCTATCTGCTTGAAGGCGATATTCACGTAATCCGCGACGAGGAAGTTCTCAAACTTGAGCTTGACGACTTCGTCGGCGAACTTTCCCTCATTCTCGGCACAGCCGCATCCGCTACGACAAAGGCTTACGCGAATGCGCAGATCGTCGAATGGGACCGCAAAAAACTCACCCGCGCCATGGAACGCAATCAGATGCTGGAGATGTCTTTACGGTCGCTGATGGCTCAAAACATGGCGAAGAAGGTTGCACGTAAGCGGGTTTTTGCGGAAGCGCGCGACGATGATTCTCTAACGCCGTGAACGTGTCAGGTCTTCTCTCGGACTAACAATAATCTCCATGAGACGCTCAGTAATAGAGCGAAACGCTGTGTCGCGCCTCAGCGAAAAAAAGCCAGCGTTCGATGAAGAGCCCGGCCATCAGCGACAAGAAGGCCAGCCCAAGAAGCGCATTCGGGAGCGTGGTCCAGATTACTGTGAGACAGAAGAGGAAGGGGATCGCAGCGCCGACGATCAACGCCATCCGGCGCAGTTTGCGGGCATGTTTGCGCGCCACTTTGTGCACCATTTCGCGCGTCAGGTAATTCTCTCCGCTGTGCGGACGCTCCAAAAGCCTGACATCGCCAATGCCACCTAGCCCGGTTGCCGTCGCAACGCTCGATCCCGACGCTTCCATCGTATCGCTATCCTGACGTTTCCACCATTGCATCTTGATAGCCCAGGCAACGAGAACGCTTCCTGATGCAAGCCGCGCAAACGCGCTCGCTTCATCATTGCCAGCGAACGCAGCAAGCACCATGAAACCCGATGCGAGACTGAAAGCAATGTAACAAGCCGGCGTCCAGCGCGTATACCAATCAGGCACAGTTTTGAGCTGTGCATAGATCATGGCGGTGGCGTAGACGGTTGCAAGCGACAGAATTGCCGCGAGCCAGCCGAGCAGTGCGACACGCTCCCCGGACTCTATCCAATAGGCTGCATAGAGGAAAAAAGCAGCGAGGCTCGCGACGGCAAGACATCCTTCGCGCGAAAGCCACGACGAGCGCCATTGCGAAAAGGCGCGCCAGGCGCGTTCCGGGTGCCCGAGATGAAATGTGGAGGAGACCAGGCCAGCCGCTGCCAACACGATAGCAAGGCCGCTCAGGAGAAGTGGCCGGCCATCCCCAGGCACCGGCAAACCCGCACCAAGAACCATAATCAACCCGAACCCTGCGCCCGAAGTTACAGTGAAGATGATGACCGAAACTGCCGGATGCATCAGAGCTTCTCCAGCACGCGATCAAGCCATCCGAGAAACCCGTCTGCACTTTCATACTCTTCCCCGCGGGAAGGGGACGGCGCGTTCGGGTTGGTTTTCTCGCGTGGCGGAAGATATTTGTTCACCGGTTTTGTAGCCATTTCCGGCATGAGGTCGATACCACCACGGTCTCGCGTCATCCGCGAGACCTCTGAGCCAGGGTCCGCGAAATCGCCGAAATGACGCGCATTGGCCGGGCAGGTGCGCACGCAGGCCGGAACCCTGTCTTCTTCCTGCAGGTTTTCGTTGTAGATCCGGTCGACACACAAGGTGCATTTTTTCATAACCTTCTCGACCGGGTCCATCTCGCGCGCACCATAGGGACAAGCCCAGGCGCAGAGTCCGCAACCGATGCAAAGGTCTTCAGCAACAAGAACAATGCCGTCATCACGGCGCTTGTAGCTTGCGCCGGTTGGGCAAACGGTGACGCAAGGTGCGTCTTCGCAATGCAGGCAGGATTTCGGGAAGTGGACGATTTGCGCAGGCGCATCCTCGGGCGTTACCTCGAATGTGTGGATCCTGTTGAGCCAGGCGCCGGACGGATCATCACCATAAGGATCGATATCAGACAGCGGCGCGCCGTAACCGCCCGTGTTCCATTCCTTGCAATTCACAACACAGGCGTGGCAACCGACACAAATATCGAGGTCGATGACAAGGCCAAGTTTCTTCTCGGTGCGGTCGGGTAGCGTCGTCACGTCGTCCATTCCTTTCCGAACGCGATGACCTTGCCGCCCTCCGAAACAGGGCTTTCTTGTGGCTCAAACAGGGGTTCAACCATTTGATCGCCAGCCCCCGCCTTTTCGATAGAAACGCGCAGATCGAACCATGCAGCCTGACCTGTGATCGGATCCGAATTCGACCAGCGCAGCCCATCCCCCTTCGGCGGTAAAAGCTCGTGAATGAGATGGTTCAGCAGGAAGCCTTCTGTGGTCTCAGGCGCATTTGCTGAAAGCGCCCACGCGCCCCTGCGTTTGCCGATTGCATTCCAGGTCCAAAGCGTGCGCACATTGACCGCATCCATTCTCTGCACCGGGACCTTTATCGTGCCGTGGGCGGAACTGATGTAAGCCCAATCGCCGTCTTTCAGCCCTTCACGCTCGCAAATTTCCCCCGGCACATACATGACGTTCTTGCCGTGGATTTGCCGAAGCCATGCATTTTGCGACCCCCAGGAATGGTACATGGCGGCCGGACGCTGCGTCAGGGCGTGGTACGGAAACTTTGCCGGGTCGACTGCGGTTTCCTCAAAGGGCGGATACCAGAAGGGAAGCGGGTCGAAAGTTGCGAGAATACGGCTTCGATGGCTTTCCGGTGCGACCGGCTTTTGTTTGCCCTCTGCCGACAGGCGGAACTTCTGCAAGGGCTCGAGATAAAGTTGAAAGACATTCTCAATCGGCTGATCCTGCAAACCCATTTCGACCGCAAAATCGTGCCAGGCCCGGTTGGCGTGTTTGAAGTACCGCGCCTCTTCCGGCACGGGCGTTTCAGAGAAACCGCCATTCGCGATATAGCGATCCATTTGCTCTGGATTTGCGGGGCCCCGGCCGGTTTGCGTCCCGTCACCACGCCAGGCAGAGAGCGGACCAACCCCCGGCTTTCGTTCGTGATGGACGATGTAATCCGCATAATCGGTGAATTTCGCCGAACCGTCCTGATTGATCAGGCCGGGTAATTTGAGCCGGGCTCCCAAATCGATCAGCACCGATTGAAAGCCTCTCACGTCGCGATCAGGTTCCAGGACAGGCCAGCGGATCGCGTCGGATACGCAATCAGGTTCACTAATCGGGCGATCAAGAAGCGAGATCGCATCGTGACGCTCAAGATAGGTCGTGTCCGGCAAGACCAGATCGGCGAACGCGACCATCTCGGATGAATAAGCGTCCGAGTAAATGATCTTGGGAATGATATAGTCGCCGTTCTGATCGGTATCGCTCAACATATCCATGACAGCCGATGTGTTCATGGACGAATTCCAGGACATGTTCGCCATATAGAGGAACAGGAGATCGATACCGTATGGGTCGCGCGCATGGGCGTTTGAAATCACCATGTGCATGAGCCCGTGGGCCGACATCGGCGCATCCCACGAAAACGCCTTATCAATGCGTTGCGGGGTTATCCCATCATCTTCGAGCAGAAGGTCGTCCGGCCCGCGGAGAAAACCGAGATGTGGACCGGAGAGCGGTGCTTCGGGCGTGTTACCGCCATGGGGCCGGGGCTGACCATTAACCGGCCTTGGATAAGGCGGCTTGAAACGGAAACCACCCGGCGCATCGATGGATCCGATCAGGATCTGCAGGAGATGGATCGCGCGGCAGGATTGAAAACCATTGGAATGGGCCGAGATCCCGCGCATTGCGTGAAACGAAACCGGTCGTCCGATCATGCGCTCGTGGCGCTCGCCTTTAAGATCAGTCCAGGGCTGGTCGACGATAACTTCACGCTCGAATGCCGCCTCGATGATTTCGGCGGCAATCCGTCGGGTTTGATTTGCGGACACACCGGTCGTGCGTTCGGTCGCCTCCGGATCATATTCGCTGGACAGGTATTTTCGAGCGAGAAGCTCAAAGACCGGACGGGCCGTCCGTCCATCCGGTAACGTGTAAGCGCCCTTCAAGGCGGGTTTCGCATTGCGTCGATCATAAGCGAGAATGTCTCCGCTCTCCCGGTCGGCAACGAGCGCGCTTTCTTTGCTGTCACGCGCGAAGAGGCCGTGGTCCGGATCATCGGGAGCATCGATCACGAGCCATGCGGCATTCGTGTAGCGCAGGAGATAATCAACGTCGACGGCGCCGCGTTTCAGGATTTCATTGATGAGCGACAGGACGAAGAGGCCATCCGTGCCCGGCGTGATGCCGACCCACTCGTCGGCAATTGCATTATAGCCGGTGCGCACGGGATTGACGCCGATCACCTTGACGCCGCGCTCTTTCAATCTGGATAATCCGAGCTTGATCGGATTTGAGTCGTGATCCTCTGCGACCCCGAAAATAATGAAAAGCTCGGTCTTTTCCCAGTCCGGCTGACCGAACTCCCAAAACGCGCCCCCGAATGTATAGATCCCGGCCGTCGCCATGTTGACGGAACAGAAGCCGCCATGGGCCGCGAAGTTCGGTGTTCCGAATTGTTGTGCCCACCAGCCTGTAAAAGACTGGCTCTGGTCACGCCCGGTGAAGAAGGCCAGTTTCTTCGGATCTGTACGACGGATTTCCGAAAGCCACGTTGTCGCGAGATCCAGCGCTTCGTCCCAACTGATCGGCTCGAACTTGCCTTCACCGCGTCGCCCGACCCGCTTCAGCGGCTGTGTGAGCCGCGCCGGTGAGTAATGCTGCATGATCCCGGCAGACCCTTTGGCGCAAAGCACACCGCGATTGACCGGGTGATCACGATTACCCTCGATGTAGCGGATCTTTTCCTGCCCATCGGCGCCTTTGCGGATATGCACATTGATCCCGCACCGACAGGCGCACATGTAACAGGTGGTCTTGCGGACCTCGTCGCTCACCATTGGCGATGTGTCGATAGTCGGCTCGCGGTCCGTCACGCTTTTCCCCTCCCCCGGTCTCCTTTGAACGTCGGAAACCTGACTGCACCATATCAGGCTAATCAGAAGGCGAAAGACCCTTTAATCGTGAATTTCAAAGAGCTTATCGGCGGTGAGGAGCCCGCTTTGGGCGTCGGTAAAGCCAACCACCGAACCGGCATTGCGGCTTGCAGCGGAAAGCGCCTCTGCCGCCGCCAGACCTCCGGCAAGGGCGCCAGACAACGTTGCGGCAAACGCATCGCCTGCACCGGTCGTCCCAATGACTTCGACGGGTTCAGCAGGTACGTGCGAGAGGTCCCCGGCAACACTCAAATAGGCGCCTTTGCCTCCGTCGGTCATTCCGACATAGCGCGGTCCAAGCCCGTGCAGGCGCGCCATATATTCGCTCACCGACAACTGGAAACCTTCAATTGATAGCACCGGTTCGCCGTTTTGGGACGGCGCGTGTGGCCGCCCGGTCCATCCGGTACGTTCCACCAGCTTCGGCACCAAGGCCCGTGCTTCTGCAATGTTGGAAATAACGAGATCGGTGAATTTCAAACTGTCGAAAAAGGGGTTTGTCTTTCGGGTCAGTTGCCGAATACCCGGATTGGCCGCAACGAAAGCTCCTGCGGACTTTGCTTTCTCTGCGATTGCCGGGAAGAGATCCGCAGACGCATTCGACAAGTTCGAGATGAAGACAAGGCCCGCGCCTTCAAACGGATCCGGCTCGAGATCATCAATGCTCAAGAATCCATTCGCGCCGCGGTGGGTAAAGATCGCAGCGTTCCGATCGTGCGATGCGATCAGAAGAGAGACGGCGGTCGATTCATGTTCATGGACCTTGATATGGTCGGTCGAGATCGATTCTTCTCTCAGCCGTTCGCGCACTTTTTCAGCGTTTACATCTGCGCCGACCTTAACAAGGGTCGCGACATCAAATCCCTGACGGCTTAAAGTGACCGCGGCATTCACCGCACCACCGCCGACATGCGTGGTCACGGATTGTGCATCAACCTTGCGACCTGGCTCCATCAACAGAAAAGACGTCGTCTGATTGTGAAGCGTCATCCGCTCAATGTCGTCGTCAGCAATGTTTGCGATAATATCGAGGGTGGCGGACCCCACCGTGACAACCTTCACGAGCGCTTCCTTCACAAACCTTTGGACTGGACGGAAGTTTAGAGGCGGGATGGTGGCAATGACCAGCTGTTATTTTGCATCGCGAAAGATCTGTTGCGCCCGCACTATGACCGGTCGGTCAACCATTTCACCATCGACCTGAATGGCATCGCCGTCATTGTCCTGAAGGGCTTCCAAAACCTTTTTAGCCCAAGCGACTTCCTGTTCAGTCGGTCTGAAACCACGCCGCGCCGATGCAATCTGCGCCGGATGAATGAGGAGCTTTCCGGAAAAACCGAGACTCTTTGCATATGCGGCATCGCTCTCGACAGCGGCTTCGTCGTTAAACGTCGCCGTAACACCATCAATCGGCGCGGCGCACTCGGCGAGTCTCGATGCAAAGATCAGCTCCATACGTGCCATGAGAAGGGCTTCCCGGCTTTCCGAAGAACCGAGGTCGGCCGCATAATCTATGCTTCCGAAGGCAAGGCGACACACCTTGTCATGCGCGGCCAATTCGCGCGCATAAGCGACGCCGAGGGTGCTCTCGACGAGAGCGATCACCGGATGTTCGATGGCTTTGAAGGCGGCCGGATCTTCCGATTTCGGGACCATGATTGCCGCAACCTCTAAATCGCGAAGCGCTTCGATGTCTTTTTGAAAATGCTCGCTTCCCGGTGCATTTACGCGGATAACGCAAGGCTTACGGAAAATGCGATGTTCAAACGCAATCGCGCGCGCGGTGTCTTTGTCAAACTCAGCAACGGCATCCTCAAGATCAATGATTACCGCGTCGGCATCACCCCGGTCGGCTTTTTCAAAGAGGCTTGGCCGGTTTCCGGGAACAAACAGAAAAAGGCGCGCCTCTTCGATCGGCTCGGTCACCACGTGGCCCTCGCTTGCATCGTGATGGTACCGTTGTCGTTTAAACAGCGAAGCTGAAATCCGTTATCGCCATCCGCGTCAGCTTCAAGTGTTATCGCGGTCCCCGCAATCATTGGCGCAACGCCGCGGAACGAGAAAGTCATGAGCGGAGACGGCGCGTGCTTGCGGGCAAACGCTGCGAGATAGGTTGCCTGCAGGGGCCCATGCACGACGAGGCCCGGATACCCCTCAACACCGGTGACGTGAGGATGATCGTAGTGAATGCGATGGCCATTAAAGGTGATCGCGGAATATCGAAACAGACGCACCTCCGACATGAGGCCGGTTTTCATCTTATGGAGGGGTGCGGGTCTTTCTTCGGCCTCGTGTGACCGGTTGTCACCAGCAGGCTTTTGAGAAAGATCGGTCGGATCGCGGTAAACGATGGTCTGCATTTCCTCAATGCACAAAGCGCCCTTAGCGCCGATCTCATGGTTCACAGTCACAAAACAAAGCCGACCGGAGCGTCCTTCTTTCAATTTCGCATCCGCGATTGTTGAAGTCCGCGTAACACGGTCCCCGATTTTGAGCCCCGCATGAAAGTGCAGGGAACCGCCGGCCCACATGCGGTTCGGCAAAGGGACGGGTGGAAGGAATCCTCCCCTTGCCGGATGGCCGTCCACACCGAGTTCATCCATCGGCACCGCAGGTGGTGCGAGACACCAGTGCAGACCATCAGGCACTGTCCCTGTCTCCGTTGCCGCAAGGCCTGTCGTCGCCTCAAAGCGCGCCATCAACCCTTCGTTGATCGTCTCACTTGCCACATCCTTACGACCGATCCAGCTTTTCAGATGGTCCATATCGAGGTCGGTCATTCAGAAAACTCCTCTCGAATCCTGTCGGTGTCGGCACCGAGCTCCGGGACGCGGCGTGTTTCGAGGTTCGGGTGAAGTGCCGGTGCAGCAAGCGAAAATGCACCGCCCTCAACCTCACAGGATAACCGGCGCAATGCCGGATGACGACTTAAATCACCGACGGTTGAAAGATTGGCCCAGGCAAGGTCAGCCCCTTCCAACCGATTGATAGCATCGCTCCTGTGAAGGTTCCGGATCACATCAGAGATTTCTTCATCGAGGGCCACACGGTTCTTGAGACGTGCGGGATTGTCATGGAAGCGCGGATCGTCCACGAGATCGGGTTTTTCCAGCACCATCTCACAAAGGCGGCGCCATTCACCGGGGTTTTGCACAACGATCACCACCTCGCCGTCAACACAAGAATAGGGGCGGTAGGGATAGACGGAGGCATGGCCGAGCCCGAAGCGTTGTGTTTCTCTGTCTTCGTAATCGAAATGAAGAAGCGGGACATTCATCCAGTCGGCAAGCGTATCAAACATCGCCATCTCGATATGGCGTCCCTTGCCGGTAACCGACCGTTCGATCAGCGCCTCAAGGATCGCGGCGTGCGCATTCATTCCGGTTGCAATATCGGCGACTGACACGCCGACCTTGCAGGCTTCTTCCGGTGTCCCCGTTACATGGCAAACGCCACTTTCCGCCTGAACCAGAAGGTCATAGGCCCGCATTTTTGCATAAGGCGTATCCTCGCCGTAACCGACAATCGCCAGTGAGATCAAACGCTCGTTCAATGACCGTAAATCGTCCGGTCCAAGACCAAGCCTCACTGCAGCACCCGGCGCAAGGTTCTGCACGAACACGTCTGCCTTGGCGATCATGCGTTTTGTCAGCGCCAGGTCATCGGTGTCTTTGAGGTTCAGGACGGCGCTCTGCTTGCCGCGATTGAGCCAGGCAAAGTACGCGCTCGTACCATGAACGGCCCGGTCATAATGACGGGCCGTCTCGCCCTCGGCGCGTTCGATTTTGACAACCCGCGCCCCGGCGTCGGCGAGCCTCACCGTGCAGGTCGGCGCCGCGACAGCTTGCTCGATGGAAACGACAAGCACGCCGCTGAGCGGTTGAGCGCTGCTCATTGGACCGTCACCTCCCTTTCCGGTCCCGGCAAAGTTGTACCCTGCCGAATGGTGCGAAAGACCAGAACGTCCCGGCGACAAGCCTTCAAGCCGACGGCTCGCGCCGCCGGTTGAGTTAGAAGTTCAGGCCGATATCGCGGTGACCGGAGCTACAGGCGGCGACGAAAAGCGCTTGTTCCCGCGGAAGTCGGGATTGTGCACGCAGGCCGATCGTGTCTCGGGTCGCGTCCTTATACGCGACGAGGCCAGGCAGCAATTCATCCTTACCGCGTGTCCGCCATGCAACCTGCTGTTCGTAGAGTTCAAATGCTTCAGCAAGTTCCTCGTCAGCCTTTTCGCGGTCCGGACGGCGACCATCAATGGCGCGACGTCCTTTACCGAGCGCACGTCGGATTTCGCCTGCACCCTCAATATCGCGGAAAACGTCTTCCTGTTCCTTGATACGAATGCCGGCTTCTTCGCCTTCGAGTTCCGGCAGGTCACGTTGCAGACGTTCTAGGCCAGCCCGTGCGGCGACCAGTGCGTCCGTATCATTCAGAACGTCAATCACCTCGACGACTGGACGTGAGGCTGCATCAACGCCGCGACGATAAGTATTGCGGGCAGTGATTTCTGCCTGGGCGAACTCATTGTAGGCGCTTTGAGTCGTTTCCCAATCATTCGGAATGCCGGATTTCAACTCCTCGATCTCACCGTTGAGACGCGCAATTTCCGCTTCAGCGCGATCGACCACGGCTTGGTTACCCCGCGCCCGATTGATATCGCGCTGATGATCCTTAACAATAGTCTCCCGAGCACGGACCTCGCGTTCGATCCCACGAACGAGGGTGTGAACCGGACGATAGGCTATCCCTGCTTCACCCCGTGCATCCTCGGCAGCTTTGATTGCATCCATATTGGCAAAGCTTTCTTCAGCAGCTTCGACTGCGTCTTCGATATCGCCTCTTATCGACCGGGGGACATAGCTCAGATCAAGTGCCTTGGCAGTTGCAATTCCCTGGCGGATCTGCGGTCCGTTTTGCTGGAACTCATCATAGACGTAGTTCTCCATGCAGAATTGCAGCGTCGGGTTGAGTGGCGGCGGAGCCGTTTCCGACGTTAGCGATGCACGGGTCGGCAGGTAATTCACGAGCCAAGGATTGAAACCAACGATAACCAGCGCAAACAATTGCAGACTGATAAAGGCAATAACGCCCTGATACATCTGGATTGTTTTGACAACTGCGGGCGCGACCCCTCGCAAATAAAAGAGCGCGAAGCCGAATGGTGGCGTCAGGAACGAAGTCTGGATATTCAGGCCGATCATGACACCAAGCCAGACAGCAGTCACGTTGGCCGACGGGTCGGCAAGAAGGATCGGTGTAACGATCGGAACCACGACAACAGCAATTTCGATGAAGTCGAGGAAGAAGCCGAGAACGAAAATCACCAGCATGACGATGACGAATTTCGTCCAGAAGCCACCCGGCAGGCCTTCCAGGAAGTGCTTGACGAGTTCTTCACCACCGAAGGCACGGAAAGCGGCCGTCAGCATTGCAGCACCAAGAAGAATGATGAAGACGAGCGATGTGGTTTTCGCCGTTTCAATCATCACTTCGCGAAGGGTGTCTTCGATCTTCATTGCCCGCCAGGCCGACCAGACCAGCGAAATAATCAGCGTTCCAACAAAGATCGCGCCAAGGGTCACACCAAGCTGATCTGACGCTGTGTCAATGTTCTTAACGTTCGTATCAAAGTTCGAAAGAACGAAGCCGATACCCGCTAGTGATATGAGTGCGAGGATTGCCGGGTAGAACGTTGTGCGATTACCCGGGAACAGTCGGTACCCCGCCATAACCAATGCACCCGCTGCACCAATCGCGCCAGCCTGGTTGACGGTCGCGATGCCGCCGATAATGGACCCAAGCACGAGGAAAATGAGCGCCAAGGGCGGGATCAGAATAAGACCAACGCGGCCCGCGAACTTTAAATCGTATTCACCCTCAAACGGAACAGCTGGCGCACGCGATGGCTTGATGAAGGCGAAGCCAAGAATAAAGAGGATGTAAAGCCCGACCAATACGAGGCCCGGTACGAGCGCTCCCAAGAACATGTCGCCAGCTGAGGTCGAAATCACACTAAACTCAGATGGCATACTGAGTTCGCCGGTGGATGCGCGATAAAGTTCCTTACGCGCCGTATCGGCCTGATCAACCGCGCTTGCAAGCTGGTCGGCAAGAATGATGAGAACGATAGACGGCGGAATAATCTGACCGAGCGTGCCGGACGCTGCGATCGTGCCTGTCGCTAGTGGTTTGGAATAATTGTGCTTCAGCATTGCTGGAAGCGAGATCAAGCCCATGGCAACCACTGTCGCGCCGACGATACCGGTTGTTGCTGCGAGAAGCGCACCCACGACAACAACCGAGATCCCGAGACCACCTGGAACCGGTCCGAACAATTGAGCCATGGTGACAAGAAGGTCTTCAGCGATCTTCGATCGCTGCAGCATGATCCCCATGAAGATGAACAGGGGGATCGCTATGAGCGTATCCCGTTCAGGCTCCCAATAGACACCTCGCAAGTTGGTAACGCCCGCGCTCAACCATTGAGTCGGCCCGTCCTGTGCAAAATAAGCGTCAGGATTTCCCGCAAAGAGGTAACCTGCGGCGGCGGCCAGTCCAATCGTGATGATCGCGGCGCCGGGCAACGCAAAGGCGACGGGGTAACCGCTACCAAGCGCGTAGGCCATGGTGATGACGAGGATTGCGAGGAAGAGAAGTTCCATAGGCCGGTGCCCTTACTTGATCTTGCGGCTACATCATTTCCGGGTGCGTTTCGTGGGCTCCGCCCTCGCCGCGCGTATCCGCAACGGCGCCGAAAAACTGACTGATGAACTGAACGTGCATGGTGACGGCGAAAACGCCAAGGAAGCCCGCCATGAAGTATTTGACGTAGAGACCAAACCCCGCCTGAGTGGTTTCAAAGACCAGAATCGGGCCAACAATGACGCTCGATTTGGTCCACATCCCGAAAAGAAGGATGACCCAGCAAAGCGGGATACCCAAGAGAACCGCGCCCCATTTATTGACAGCACCCTTCGTGCGATTGCGGAAACCCGCATAGAGCAGATCGACCCGCACATGACCGTCGTCATATAGCGTATAGGCTGATGCAAACAGGAAGAGAGAGCCGTACCAGAAACGCACGAGGTCGGCCATAAAGGCTTGCTCATAAGAGAAAATAAAGCGCGAGAACACGATGATGAGTTCGGCGACTACCACGAGCAAAGCCAGCCAGTGGAACCCGAGCGTGCGGGTGAAGGCGCCAATCAGAATACCAAGAATGATGACCGGTACATGAACATAGACACCGCGGTAGGACGAACGGCCAAGGTCACCGGCCATGTCTTCGCCGAAATAGGATTCAAGCAGGCCTTCAACGCGCAGGAATGAGACCGCGGCATCGGCAAGGCCTACAAAGAAGACAACCCAGAAGGCCATTCGGACGAGCATCGCATTAAAATCTGCGACAAGATCTTCGTCGGCCCTTAGAGATCGATTGGGGGTGCGCGTGACATAGAAGATCGCCAGTGCCGCAAAGACAACATAAAGGGCCGCCTGGGCGATCGACAAACCGATGCCACCGTCGCCATTGCCCTGCCATCCGACGAGGGGTGCCACACCCGGAAGATCAGCCCAGAATGTTAAAACGACATTGATTAAAAAGGCTGCGAGCAGGGAGAGCATAAGCCAGCCAAAGCTGCGTGCGGCGATTGCTGGTAACGGCGGGTTAACCATCTTTTCTTCGACGGCGTCATCAGCCGTAGATGCGTGAGCCCCTCCGGACATTCGCAATACCTCCCCAATTTCTGACGAAACCGTCGCGCTTCGAACCCAGACGGCAGCTAGATCATATATGAAAGGTGGGGCACCGTTTTTGCCGCCCCACCCCTTTGTTGACTCTTATATCAGCAGTGAGATCTGCAGACTTAGATGTCGAGAACGCGGTTCCGTTTCTGAACGTAAGCAGCATCGGCGATCGCCGTCCATCCGCCGATATCCTTACGTGCAGCGAGGAAGCTGTCGAAAATCTCTTTCGAAAGCGCGCTGTGGTCACGTGCCTCCTCGATGACTTCAGATGCAGCTTCACCGAAGCTGTCATAGACGTCGTCGTTGAATTCACGAAGCTCAACACCGTGCTCGTTGATAAGTCTCGACAGGAATGTACCGTTGTTGGCGTTTGTTTCTGCCATCTGACGCGCGTTTTCTTCGTTAGCCGCAGCCTCGATAATAGCCTTCTCGGTTGCTGTAAGCGTACCCCACCAAGATGCATTCATGCCGAGCGCGAGCTGAGAGCCTGGCTCGTGCATACCTGGCCAGTAGTAGAACTTTGCAGCTTCGTAGAACTTCAGGAAGAAGTCGTTGTACGGGCCAACCCATTCGGTTGCGTCAATCGCACCAGAGACGAGGTTTTCGTAGATCTGTCCGCCCGGGAGTGAAACCGGTGATGCGCCAAGTTTCGCCATGACGTCGCCGCCAAGGCCAGGAATACGCATCTTAAGACCTTTGAGGTCGTCTGCCGATTCGATTTCCTTGTTGAACCAGCCGCCCATCTGAACGCCGGTGTTACCGCACGCAAAGTTTTTCAGGCCGAATTCACCAGCAATCTTATCCCAGAGTGCCTGACCACCTGCGTACTTAATCCAGGCATCGATTTCCGTGTAGGTCAGACCGAATGGAACAGCCGTAAACGGTGCCCAACCCGGGTGCTTACCTTTCCAGTAATAATCGGCTGCGATGTAAGCCTGTGAGTTACCGGAAGCAACTTCGTCGAAGCTGTCGAATGCGCCGACGCGCTCACCGGCGGCGAAGTATTCAACGTTGATCGCACCTTCGGTGAGTTCACCGATGCGAGCTGCCAAACGCTGTGCACTGATTCCGAGACCCGGGAAGTCCCGCGGCCAAGTTGAAACAATCACCATTTCTTTGGTGCTTTGTGCAAGGGCTGGTGTCGCAAGCGTTGCGGCGCCTGCGGTCAGAGCTGCGCCCTTCAAAAAATTACGGCGTTCCATACGGATTCCTCCCATTCGCCCCGCACTCCAAAAGCAGGGCATCTAATAAACAGTTTGGGCGTGATACCCACCAAAACCGGGGAAGACAATTCTGTGCGACCCGCCCTGAAATGCCAGCAGCCCCGATAAGCGCCCGGACCATAACAAGAGCTTTGTTCATGTCAAGCCAAGACTTTAGGCAAAATACCTAGAAAGAACAGAGCTCAAG
>JBCDCZ010000075.1:0-16891 GCA_039180865.1 Pseudomonadota bacterium
CCGCACATGGATTGGCTCCATTCGGTGTTTCGAAATGATCGAAATCGAACGTCGACGTGAGATTGAAATTCTCCGACGATCCGTTCTGTGCGGTACCCATAATCGTCACTTCCAAAGTCGCACCGGTTATTGCCGAACCGGCGATCGGGAAGTTGTTGTGGGTGAACGTACCGAGTGTGAAGTCATCACCAGCGCTGAACGGCCCTTGCGTTGGCGGCGCGACACCATCAAACACATAAGAACTCTGAGACGCGCCCAGAGGCGTTCCCCAGCTGATCTGATTGGTGCCTATACCGCCGACTGCCGCACCGCTCGCTGAAGTCCATACGCCCGTCACGCTGTCGATGTTGAGGGTAACCGGTCCCGCCAACGCTTGGTATGGCAGGAACGATAGAAGCGCCGCAACGCCAAGTGCTTTCAACGTCATCGTTATGCCCCCGATGTTGAAACCAACTGAACATGGAGTTTCTGTAACTCCAGCTTAAGAATCACCCAGGCTGCGACAAATCGTCAATGATTAAAATGTAATCATTTCTCCCAGTTCGGGAACCATTTGTGCACAAAATATTTGCAGTACGACATTTTGATGTTGCCGCCTTCGATTAGCTTTGGAGAAAACTTCAATCAGAACAAACCTGTAAAGTACGATCCGTTGATCTACTTTCATATTCCTTTTTGGAATATGTTTGTTTCTCTAAAGTGAATAATCTATCTGATTAATAAACACAGGCTTACAAAAGAGATGGTTTTATCGACGCTCACCGCACGCGATCCTGAAGCAAAGGACGAGGTTAGTGTCATTTTGTCCGATCAAGACAAGTGCCAGGTTTTCTTGGCAGAACGGCGAGCGCCGATGAGAATGATACGTGCTCAAATCGTCATGCCGCCGTCTATACCAAGCGCCTGACCGGTTATGAATTCAGATTCATCCGAAGCAAGATACGCACACAGACCGGCAATTTCCGATGGTTGTCCAAAACGCCCCGTCGGCTGTCTTCCGATAAAGAACTGATAGGCCTTTTCGGCACTGCCAAACTCAGTCTCAAGCTCATTTATCCGTTCGTGAAGGGACGGGCTTTCAACCGTTCCCGGACAGACTGCATTGCAGCGGATACCGTGGCTCAAATAATCCGCCGCGATACTCTTTGCGATGCCAAGAACACCCGCCTTGGTGGCGGTATAGGCGAAACGCTTGGGCAAGCCTTTGACCGAGCAGACTGACCCGATCAGAATTGCACTTCCGCCTTTTTCTTTCATTTTTGGTATCGCGCTAGAAAGGGTCAGATAACAGGAATCGAGTGTGATCGAGCAGGAACGCCGCCAGTCATCGAGACTGCACTCCTCCAAAGTTCCCTGGTGGACATAACCAACGGCGGCAACAAACGTATCAATCTGATCGAACTTTGAGAAATAGGCGGCAACGGCCTCCGGGTCGGTGGCGTCGAGGACAGAGGTATCACATCCTTCTAACGTCTCCAGGGTCTTTTGATTAATGTCGCTCGCGTGAACCCGCGCACCCTCATCGCGGAGACGCTCTGCGATCGCGCGTCCGATCCCCTGCCCCGCAGCGGTCACGACGGCCGTCTTTGCGGCAAGGCGACTCATCGTGTAGCTCCATACTCAAAGACTGTCTGGCGCTGACGGCCGAGCCTCTCAATCTCCAGTTCCACCACGTCGCCCGATTTCAAATAATGGGGCGGCCTCATTCCCATACCGACACCGGGAGGTGTTCCGGTTGCAATCAGGTCGCCCGTTTCCAGTGTGAAGAACTGCGAAAGGTAACTCACAAGATACGGAACCTGATAAACCATGGTTCTCGTGGACCCCTTTTGCATAATCTGTCCATTCACTGTGAGCAGCATTTCCAGCGCCTGAGGGTCCGGGACTTCATCCTGAGTGACAAGATAGGGGCCGACCGGACCAAATGTGTCCTGGCTCTTTCCTTTCGTCCATTGACCGGAGCGCTTGATTTGAAAATCGCGTTCCGAGACGTCATTGATAACGCAGTATCCGGCGACATGCGAAAACGCATCGGCCTCTTCGATGTAACGGCCAGGTTTTCCGATCACCACGCCAAGTTCGATTTCCCAGTCTGTTGAGACGGATCCGCGCGGAAGTTCGATGCCGTCATCCGGACCGGTAATCGCAGAAGTTGCCTTCATGAAAAGGATGGGTTCGGGCGGAACATCCATCCCGCTTTCAGCCGCATGGTCTGAGTAGTTGAGACCGATGCACATGAACTTGCCCACGCCGGTAACGCAGGGGCCGAGGCGGTGTTGCCCACTGACGACCGGGAGATCTGATGGCGATACAGAGCGGATCTTCTCAAGTCCCTCCGGTGTAATCGCCGGCCCGCCAATATCATCAATGATATCTGACAAATCCCGGATCGCGCCCTCATGTAGGAGACCGGGTTTTTCTGCGCCCTTTTCACCAAATCGCACAAGCTTCATTTCCGCACCTCAATTGTCTCGTTATTTCAATCGGCTAGTAGGTAGCCCGCCCGCCGGATAGATCAAATACCGCACCGGTTGCGAAGGAATTCTCGCGGTCTGTGAGCCAGGCAATCATGTGCGCTGCTTCGTCAACCTCGAGAAACCGTCCTCTTGGGATCTTTGAGAGCATATAACCGATATGTTCTTCGCTCATCTGGTCGAAGATCCGTGTTCTCGCTGCCGCTGGAGTGATGGCATTCACCGCAATATCAAGACCCGCGCACTCCTTACCTGCGCTTTTCGCAAGCGCAATGACGCCTGCCTTGGAAGCACTGTAGGCGGAAGCGTTCGGATTTCCTTCCTTACCGGCAATGGATGCGATCAGAACGATCCGTCCGTAGCCAGCCGATTTCATTTCGGGAAGAATGGCTTTCAGCATATGAAAGCTGCCGGTCAGATTGATATCCAGGATCATCTGCCAGTCCGGGAGCGGATAGTCTTCAATCGTTGTGTTGGGGCCTGCTATCCCTGCTGAATTGACAACGATAGTTGGCGTGCCAAGCGCGTCCTTCGTTTTTGCTAAGCCGGCCTCGACGCTCTCAAAATCAGCAATGTCGGCGACAATTGGTTCTGCTCCAATCTCTTGTGCTGCGCTGTCCAGACGCTCCTGATCAACATCCCAGAGCGCGATCCTGGCGCCTTTTTCAGAAAGGCGCTTTGCGGCTGCGAAGCCGATCCCTTGCGCGCCGCCGGTGACAATGGCGATATCCGTCATTTAATAGTCCTGTCCTAGGGCTGCGATTACATCGGTTACGCGCGTCACAGTGGCGACGTTTTGCATCGCGTAGTTGATTGATGCGCGATGCCAGTCGGCATTCATCGTCGAACACGCATCCTCCGGAACAATAACCCTGAAGCCAAGGTCTGCGGCGGTTCGGGCGGTGTGTTCAATGCTCATATTCGTCCAGGCGCCAGTGTTGATGATCGTGTCGATACCAGCCTGACGGAGGTAGCTTTCAAGGCGCGAAGTTGGAAACGCGGACATCGACATTTTCTCTGCAACGAGATCGCTTCCTTGCGCGTCAAGGCCGTCAACCGCCCGAACGCCCCATGTGCCACGAACCAGCGCATTTGCTTCCTTGAGGCCCTGATAGAGCGGCGCGTGGTCCGACAAGGCAGGATGGCCTGGCTCGCACACAAACCAGATATGGACCACAAGAACATTCTTGGTCCTGCAGGTTTCGAGGAGGCGCTTTGAGTTTTCGACCACATTCTGGGCGCGGGCGTGATCCGGCGCACCGGAAGCTGCAAAGGCGCCGCCGGGCATGATCACATCGTTTTGCATATCCTGAATGAGAAGCGCGGTATTGGCCGGATTAATGGCGCCGATCTGACCGGTAACCGTAAGTCCTTTATCATCCTGCGGAACCGGAGCGGCGCTTGCCACACCCGGCCCTGCCGACATGAACGCCTCTTGGCGGCCTTGTGTCCGGGTGCGCACGGCATAAAGCGATGTCGTCGCGCACATATAAAGCGTGCCCCAGTCGGCATCGCCCCAATGGAGATTGGCGACGAGTTCCGGGACTTCGATTTCGCCAAGCTTGTTCCCTGTAAAATCATAGACCCAAACGCCCCCTGGTGCGGTCACATAGATATTGCCGTCGCGGTCTGCCTTCATGCCATCCGGAACACCGGCGCGACCGCTTTCTTTAATGCCGCTGGCCCAGATACGCGCGTTAATCAGGCGTCCATCCTCGGCAACGTCGAAAAAGCGGATATTCGCCTGTTCGGTATCATTCACCCACATGAAGCGCTCACATGGCGACAGGCACAAACCGTTGGGCTGAGTAAACATGTAGCGATCCGAGACAAGGATAGCCTCATCCCCTGGCCGGTGACCGGGGGGCAACATGTAAACGCCCTGGAAGCCAAGTTCGACCGGGCGCGGCACGCCGAATCCTTCCATTCTTCCATAGGTCGGATCGGTGAAGTAAATCGCTCCGTTGCGCCTCACGATGATGTCGTTCGGCGAGTTGAGTTCCTTGCCTTCGAAATGGCTTGCCAAGACCTCCCGCGCTCCATAGGGGCTGAAACGCACGACCGAAGAAGTCGAATGCTCGCAAACGAGGAGATTGAGATCGGCATCGTAGGTCATGCCGTTGCCCTTATTCGAGGGCTTCATAATCTCGCTCACGCCGCTGTTTGGTTGATATCGCCGACGAACATCGCCCGGCATGTCTGAAAAGATCAGTGACTGATGAACAGGGTGCCATAAGGGCCCCTCAGTGAATGTAAAACCGGTACCGAGCTGGCGCACCGGTTCACGTTCCAGAATGATTGAGCGAAATCGCTCATCCAGGACTTTATGAGCCATGACCTCCTCCCCTTGCGTATCAGCCTAGGCCGGAAACCATTGTCGGGCGGGGAGCGTTTCCGTCATCGGGCCCGGAACCTGCATGCCGAGACGACCAACGACATGGCCTCCCTGGATCTTCGCCGGCCGATCGTGGACTGGCAGAAGGAACGTGTAATTCTGCATCAGTTTTTTGATCGCCCCCTTTTCTTCGCGCAGGTTTTGATAGTGATTACCGGTGACACGGGGCTCCATGTAATTGTTCGTGTAGACATGGTTCACGATCTGGTCGTTGAAATCGTAAATCACGTCTCCGCAAATGCAGGCGAGCCCTTCCGCGGTCTCGACTATCACATTCATGGATCCGTCCGTGTGGGCGTTCGCCGGTTCGCACCAGACCCCCGGCATAATCTCCTCGGCACCCGTTAGGTCGAGATCGAGAAAGCGGATGGCCTCGGGCTCATAGATCCGTTCAACCAGATGCATAACATCGGGTTTCGGATATTGCGGATACATGATCCCCGAGACGGAAAACTCCATCTCGCGTCGATTGAGAACCACAGTCGTGTTCATGGGAAAGAGGTCGTCTTTCCCTGCGTGATCGATGTGGAGGTGGGTATGGAGAATGTAGCGAATATCACCGAGCTTGAGCCCATGTTTGGCGAGCTGGTTCTCAATCATATTGTCGTGGAATTGCAGGCCCCGCATTCCAAGCGATTCCATGATTGCATTATCCCGGTAACCGGTATCGACCAGGACTGGATACTCACCTCCGGTGATCAGGAACCCGTAGACAGGCACGCGGCGCGTGCGCCCGCATTCATGACCGAGGACCAGAAAGGAGGCTTCGAGCTCAATGTCTCCGTAGTCGAGGATATGGATTTGGAGGGCCATGGCGATATTACTCCCTAACTCTGGACCCGATAGATGCGGGCTGCGGTTTCAGTGAAGACGGATTGGTGGTGTTTCTTCGGGACTGCCGCCTTGACGGCCTCGAAGAGATCGTGAAACGGCGTCCAGATTTTCTCGATCGGAAAATTAGAGCCGAAGAGGCAGCGTTCAGGACCGAACAGTTTGAGTGCGGTCGTGACCTGATCCTTGATATGCGTTGGGTCGAGCTCTCGTTTGAACGTCCCGAGCCCGGAGATCTTACAGACAACATTCTCGCAAGCAGCAAGCGCCTTCATTCCATCAAGCCAGGCCTTGCGGCCTTCCTTTGAAGGGTCTTCGTACATGCCTGCGTGTTGCAGTATGAACGTCACGCCTGGTGCGGATTTTGCGAGCGCGGCAGCACCCTGCATCTGATTTGCAAACACCTGTAGGTCAAAAGAGAAATCGTAGTCTGCGAGGCTCTTGATGTTCGCAATGACCGTTTCGTCTTCACAGAGATCGGGATGTGGTGCGAAGCGGTAGAGCGGGTTTTCGTGCCAATGGAATTGATGACGAATACCCCGAACTCCTGGGACCGCTTTCATTCTTTCCAGGGTCTTCTGAATGTCCTTGCGTGTCATATCCGCAAAGGCGACAATTGCCATGGGAAAGCCCGCCCGCTCGGCTTCATCGGCAACCCATTGTGCCTCATCCACGGCCCAGTTCGGTGCCCAGTTCGCTTGGACATAGACTGAACCGTCGATCCCTGTGCCTTTGATGTCGGTGAGATATTCTTTGAGCGGATAATCGCGCTTGATGGCGCTGTAAGGTCCGAAAATGCGCGGTCGTTCCGGACCGAGCAACCACGGAAGGTCCGCCTGTCGCCAGATATGATGATGGGCGTCGATCATGCCGCCCTCGCAAGGTTCAACACATGATGCGAGATCGCCGCGGCGTCCGAGCCGTCAGACAGAGCATCGAGGACGGGAAGAACAGCCGACAACGCGGCGGTTTCCGGTCGATAGCCGGGATCAGCGCCGAGAGGGGTAAGCCAGTGAACCTGATAGGCTATCCGTGAAAGGCGTCTGACGGCATCGATCATGAGCGATGGATCCCCGCGTTCGAGCCCATCGGAAAGCACGATTGCAAGCGCGCCGCGAGCAAAGCCCTGGTAGCGCGGGACTGACAGGAACGCCGTCAGCGCTTCGCCTATCCGCGTGCCACCGTCGATATCGGAGACTGATTGGGAAACGCGATTGAGGGCCGCGCGCCGGTCCTTCGGTGAAAGCGCGCCTGTGATCCGCGTCAATCGCGTTCCAAGGGTGAAGACTTCGGCTTTTTCCGCGTTTTGCGCGAGTGTGTGGGCGAAATGAAGAAGCGTGTCAGACCGCTCCTTCATGGATCCCGACACGTCGATCAGGAGAAGAATGCGCCGTTGGCGGCTCTTTCTCCTTGTCTCCGGTAGGACCATGAGATCGCCTCCAGTTCGGCTTGCCGAACGAAGCGCCTGTTTGAGGTCGATCCGGTCTCCAGATTTCACGCGCTTTCTTCGATAAGACAGTCTGCGCGGCAACCTCTTCGGTGCCCTGCGGGCGAAATCCTTGTGGGCTGCGTCTTCGCGACCGATCAGGAGATTCCGTTGCGCAAGGCGTTCCGTGGCACTCGCTTCTTCGCCGGACGGGTCGTCAGCGTCCTCGACGTCAACCTCGATGCTCCCTTCCTCCGGTTCGACGGCGTCGACGCTTTCATCGTCGCTTTCAGCTTCTGCTGAAATGGTCTCGCCTTCGAAAAGTGCCCGGAAAATTGCGTCGAACTCTGCCCGTCGCTCAGGAGGAATCGCAAAGAGCGCCAGAGCTGCGCGCCGAATATCCTCAAGTGAGCGAGGGCCGAGTGCGCCGATTGCCGCGATGAAGCCTGCGGTCTGATCGGGTGCAATCGCGAAGCCTGCCTGCCTCAGGGCGTTCGCCAGCGCGAAAAAGGGATCGAGAGCCCTAATCGGTCCAATGTCCCGGCTCATGCTGCTTCTCCGGGAAGGACTTCCATCAGACGGTCACCCATATAGGCGAGATCGTCGTGGTCCTTGAGAGCAACACCAATGGCGCGTCGGAACGCATCCGGCCATTGGGCACCCTGCCGATTAAGAAGGGTTGCTGCTTCCGCCCATTCGACGGTTTCCGCGACGCCCGGCGGTTTTGCGAGCGGTTCCAACCGGAGCAATCCGACCGAGGCAACCACCGCCTCCGCGGTTTCCCTGGCAACAGCCGGTGCGCGGGTAATCACAATTTCCGCTTCAAGGGCAGGATCCGGATAGTCAATCCAGTGATAGACGCAGCGGCGGCGGAGCGCTTCATGGAGATCGCGGGTGCGGTTTGACGTCAGAACCACAACCGGCGGACGGATCGCGCGGATCGTTCCGGTTTCCGGGATCGAGATCGCGAAGTCGGAAAGGAATTCCAGAAGAAAGGCTTCAAATTCCTGATCCGCCCGGTCGATTTCATCGATGAGCAGGAGCGTTCGATCCGGTTCGCGCAACGCTCTGAGAAGCGGGCGCACGAGCAGAAAGTCTTCGCCGTAAAGATTTATATTTGCGTCTTCCGCACGCCTCAGCGCCAGCATCTGGCGCGGATAATTCCACTCGTAAAGAGCCGCCGCAGCATCGATCCCTTCATAACACTGAAGCCGGACCATAGTGCGGGCCAGTATCCCAGAAAGCGCGCGGGCTGCTTCTGTTTTGCCGACGCCTGGCATTCCTTCGAGGAGAAGCGGTTTTCCAAGCGCGAGCGCAAGATAGGCTGCGGTCGCAAGTTCGGGCGATGCGATATATTGCGCATCCCGCATGACACGCGCGAGCGTCTCCGGGCTGTCGATCCCAGCAATGGTGGGTTTGACCGCCATTATCCCCGCGCTCCCGGGTGTCTGGTTTGCGGCTTGGCTCCGCCATTCGCCATGATTGCGCGGAGGATCTTTTCAGGCGTCAACGGGAGCCGGTCAATACGGACGCCGACGGCGTTGTAAACAGCGTTTGCAATCGCGGGCAGTACCGGATTGGCGCACATCTCACCCGGTCCTTTGCCACCATAAGGCGCGTCGGCGGCGGGACGTTCCAGTATTGCTATATGATGATCGACGATCTCGCCTGGTCCCGGCATCAAATAATGATTGAAATCGACCGGCCCATGATCGCGTGACGGGTAATAGGGTTCCGTCGTCTCATAAAGCGCGTGACTTACACCCATCCATGCGCCGCCGATCAATTGCTGCTCGACGAGTTTGGGATTAAGGGCGCGCCCGACCTCATAGGCTGAGTTGATCTCGACAACATCGACTTCACCGGTCTCATCATCCACTGTCACGTCGATGACGAGCGCAGCATGGGCATAGGTCGTAACCGGTGACATCTCGCCCGTATCCGGATCGACACCGGAGGGTTCAATCAGAAAGATCCCGCGGCCTGACAGTGTCCGGCCCTGTTTGAATTGAGCGGCGATCGAGGTTTCTGCAATCGTAATGGAGCGCGAGGGCGCACCTTTGACATGGATGTTGCCGTTCCCGTCCGTATCAAGATCAGTCGGGTTGACTTCGAGTTCTTCCGCTGCCGCTTCCATCATCTGGGCGCGGGCTTCTGAGGCTGCGCGGATCACCGCATTGCCAACGCGGTGGGTGCCGCGGCTTGCGAAGCTCCCCATGTCATGCGGGCCGGTGTCGCTGTCGGCGGTGTCGACATAGACATCTTCAATTGGGACGCCGAGGGCTTCAGCGGCGATCTGGCGTGTGACCGATTTCATCCCCTGCCCGAGATCGATGGCGGAAAGGGTTACCATGAACTTTCCGTCCGGTGTTGAATGGACGAGCGCCTGCGCGGGGTCGCCTCCGAGGTTCATTCCGATTGGATAGTTGATGGCGGCAAACCCGCGCCCGTGGTGAACAGCCATTAGCGCCTCCTTGATCCTGACAGGAACCGGGAGACCCCGGGGCGCCGGACGCCTTTCTGGAACGGTTTCGGCGCAGGTTCGGTTTCCGAGGTTGGAGGCGCGGCAGGCGGATAAGTCGGTGCCGGAGTGGGTTGGACCGGTGCTGTAGGTGCCGGTTGTGCGACTTGGGTTTGCATCGGCGGTGCTGCTGGAGGTGGCGATGGCGGCGCGGCCCTTGGCGGTGCCGGCGGTCTCGGTGCTGAAACCTGCGTGGTTCTTTGTTCGGGCATGGGTTGCGGTTCGCTGTCCATGCGATGTCCTACGCGCTCTGCAAGGATTTGCATGTCCGGTCTTTGTGGGGCTACCGCAGCATGGCTTCGCCCGTGCGTTCCGGCTGGAAGTCGCCGCGTTCCACGAGCCGGTTCTGCGGTGGCCACCCGTCCGGCCTTCCTATCTCCCACCCGTCCGTCTTCATCGAGGGCTGTTTCCGGGATTTCCTGCCGGTTCGCATTCGTGCCGGTAAGAGATGTTGCGGCTAAATCGTCTGCGCTCAGCGTCCAGTTCGCCTTGCTGGCAGCGACCTGGCAGCATTCAACAAGCGCGCAGTTCTTCGCCGATCTGCGATGGGCTTTCATGTCGCCATCGCGGTAACTGTTCAGAATCCTGAGACTGATCGGATCCATTTCGACCGTTTCGGCGACACGGTCCATATGGCATTCAATTGCAAAGTCGACACCGGTGATCCCGAAGCCCCGCATTGCGGTTGCCGGTGTCCGGTTGGTGTAGACGCAGAACACGTTCGAGGCGACATTCGGGATTGTGTAAGGACCCGGTAGGTGACCGGTGCACTTCGTTCCTGCATAAGAGGAGAGCCTCGTATAGGCCCCGGCGTCAAAATAGCCGGTCAGCGAGCGCGCGACGATACGCCCATCCGCCATAACACCGTCCTTGATGACCCAGCGTTCGGCGCCGCGCGGTGCTCCGACCTGCATTTCCTCCTCTCGGTCCCATATGAATTTGACCGGTTTTCCTGTGAGCATCGCGCCGAGGACGGCAAGCGGCTCGGTGAGACTGTCGACCTTACCACCGAAACCGCCGCCGACTGTGCCGCCGATAAAGTGCAGGCGGGACGATGGCATATCGAGAAATTTTGCGGTCGTGCCAAGCGAGAAAAACAACGCCTGCGTTGCGGTGTGACACACGTAGCGCCCGTTTGTTTCAGGGGCTGCGATCGCGCCGCATGTCTCAACCGGCGCATGCTCGATTGGCGACATTTCATAGGTCGCCTCGACCACATGATCTGCCTGCTGGAAGGCGGTGTGGACGTCTCCGAACCGCAGCTTCACGTGGTCATACGGCTCATAATCGAAGCAGTTGTTCGGATATTCTTCGTTGACGACAGGCGCACCTGGTTTCAGTGCGTCCTCTACATCAAGGACATGAGGGAGTTCGTCCCATTCGACTCTGACCGCATCAACAGCTGCGCGCGCTTGCGCCTCCGTTTCGGCGATGATCGCGAGAACCGCTTCACCGCGATACGCGACCTTCTGGTGGCTCAGCAGGGGCTCGTCATCGCGTCCGAAATTGATCAGCGATAAAAGCGTGTTCAGATTATTCGGGACATCCCGCGGGTAAATCACGCGCACGACCCCCGGCATACGCTCTGCTTCCGCCGCATTGAGGGATCGGATCCGGGCATGGTGGTGCGGTGAACGCACACACCGCATATGGAGAAGCCCTTCGAACAAATGATCGTCGAAGTAAGCCGTGCGCCCGGTAACGTGTCCCTCGATATCCTGCCGGATTTTCGGCTTCCCGATCTCGTTCAGATCATCCTGGCGCTCATTTGCGAAAAGGTCTTTGCGGAACTCGACACTTGTCATCAGCCGACCCTCCCCTGCAGTCTGGCGGCTGCCTCAAGGATCGCATCGACAATCGGCTCATAGCCGGTGCAGCGGCAGAGATTCCCGCTGATCGCGTCGATGACTTCATCACGGCTCGGACGCGGGTTATTGTCGAGGAGCACCTTGGCCGCGACCAGCATGCCAGGCGAACAATATCCGCATTGGGCCGCGAAACCCTCCATGAACGTTTCCTGGAGCGGATGAAGCTCCGCCCCATTGGAGATCCCGCGTGCCGTTTCAACCCGCCGTCCTTCCACGGTTTCGGCAAGGGTGAGACAGCTCAGATGGGGTTCGCCGTCGATCAGCACTGTGCATGCACCGCAACCGCCCTGCCCGCAGCCATATTTCGGAGACAGATCGCCCGCGCCACGCCGTAGCGCGTCAAGAAGGTTGCCGCCCTCTTCCAGGAAGACGCCCGTTTCCGCGCCGTTCAGGATGAAGGATACCGGTTTCTTCGCCATTATCGTCTCTCCAGAAGAAGCCGTTTCAGGTGGACCGGTGCGACAGTGCGGCGATACCAGGCCGATGCCAGCGGATCGTCCGATGGCTCGAGGTCGGTCAGGACCGCATTGAGAGCTGGCGTGATGCCGCCTTCATCAAGGCTTGCGCCGCGCAGTGCGGTTTCGGTTGCTTTTGCCCGCAAGGGTGTTGGGCCCATAGCCCCGAAAGCAACACGCGCTGTCTTTACGCGCCCGCCTGGTGCTTCAAGGTGCGCTGCGATCGAAAGGACCGAGACGCCCTTTGGTTTGGTGCGGGTGACTTTCTTGAACCGAAAATCTGCGCCACTGTTGCGCTGGATCGAAACGGCGGTGACCAGGTCCCGGTTCTGGTCCCGACCGCGCAGGAAGGTTTCAAGATCGCTCTCCCGACCATTTGCGAAATGAACCTTCGCATCGAGTGCGAGCAGCGCGACGGTGAAGTCTCCGTAAGGATGGGGTGCAAAGAGATTGCCGCCAATCGTTGCCATGTTGCGCACTGCCGGACCGCCGATTGCCAACGCTGCCGATCTCAGCGCCTCCAGATCGCGATGCGCGATGACCGAGGCCATGGTCATGCCGGCTCCGATCCACAGACGATCGCCCTCTGTGCGAACTTCACGCATCATCGGATCGGTGATCCTGATCAATGTCGGGATCGTGTGGGCGGCATAATTCACGTCCCGCATCAAAAGTGTTCCGCCGCCAAGAAAAGCACCGGTGACGTTCGCCGCATCCGTCAGGCGCGCAATGGTCTGGACTTGCGTCATGCAGCGGTCTCCAATTCTGCCCGGATAGCGTCGAAACCCGCCTGGTATATACCTTCCGAGACGAGTGTAACGAGTTCGTCTTCAAGGCCCTTCGGCGTATCGAAACGGCTTTCCCACTCCCAGAAGGTTCCATCGGTGTCGGTAACCGGGAGAAGGCGTACGTGGGCCACATAATTCAGAAGCGGTACCGGCGTATCAAACAGGCAGTAGGAATAACTTGTTTCAAGATCGGAGAGCGTCAGAAGCTGTTCGCGAAGTTCGCTCCCGTCGTTGAGCTTGAAACGTCGGACACATCCGACTTTATCGAAGGGTTCGCCCCGTTCAACGACGCTTTCTGCAACCGCCGGATGCCAGCGGTCATGCCCGTTAAAGTCGCGCAGGATATCCCAAACGGCTTCTACAGGAGCGTCTATGATCGTGCTGCAATAAACCCGCGGCATCATCATCCTCCAAAATGCCGCTTAAGCGCGTCGAAACCAGCCTGAAAGACGTCCGTTCCAATGCCGACAACAAGCCCGTCTTCTTCCTCGGGCGCGCAGGTGAATTCAGCCGACCATTCGGCGAAGGTCCGCTCGCCATCGGTGACCGGTGTCACCCGCAGCGTCGCGATGTAATCCTCAAGCGGCATCGGGCTTTCAAGGATCGCATAGGTGCAGAACATGTCGTAGTCGGAAAGCCCCAGCAGCTTTTCGCGAATGTTCTCGCCGTTCTGCAGATTGAAGTTGCGGATGCATCCGATCTTGTCGCTTGGATGCGCTTCCTCGATGCGGCTGTCGCGGATCAAGGGATGCCAGTTCGGCAGTCCGTTGAAGTCACGAACGCGATCCCAGACCTGGGCGACCGGCGCGTTGATGACGGAAGAGACGAAAACGCGGGCCATAGCCTATCCCTGCCCCTTCTCGCCGCTGCCTTTTTTCTCCTGTGCGGCTTTCATGCGGGTAATCTCGCCGGTTGCACGGGTCAGATCGCTTGCAGAGCGGAAGACATCTGACTTGGCGACATTAGCGCCATCGATCCCGATCTCCTTCATCAGGCTATCGACGAAGGGGGCCTGGACCCGGTAGCGCAGGGCCGAATTCATGACCTCGTCCGTCGGGCTACCACCGCTGCCGCCGCCTCCATTGCCGATACCGCTCCCGTCCCCATTCGCCCAATCAAGGCCCTGGGTTCCGGAGCCGCCGAGTTGCATGATCTTGATATCGGAGACCTTCTCGAGCGGTTTGGCGCTTGCTGCAACAATGCCTTCCACATGCTCGAGCATTTTGCGTTTGAAGAGTGAGGCGCGCGCGCCGTCTGTGAGAACGTTCTCGGCCTCGTTGATGAGTTTCTGCGCCTCTGCCTCGACCGCCTTGCGAACCTTGTCGGCATCCGCAATGAGCAGCATCCGCTCGGCTTCTTTTTCCGCCCGCAATTTGTCGAGCGTCTTTTCGCGGCTCACCGTCTCCGTCTCGCTGGCGGTCTTCACGCGTTCTGCCGCTTCGGCAGCACGGGCTCTCGCGTTTTCTGCTTCGACGGCAGCTGCACTTTCTTCCAGTGACTTCTGATAAAGCGTGATTGCTTTTTCCATCGATGCTTCTTCGACGGTTTTCTCGCGATTGATCTCAAGCCTACGGCGTTCCGTCTGATGTTCTATGCGCACGTCATCGAGACCACGTTCGGAAGCGATTTTGGCGCGCTCCACCTCGTCCTGACTTGCGATCTCGGCCTCGCGCAGGGCTTTCACCCGCTCGACTTCAAGATGCTCCAGCGCTTTGCGGCGTTCGAGCTTGCGGGCGTCGATGACCTGTTCGGCTGCAATCTTCTCCGCTTCGACGGTTCTCTCTTTCGCAACCCGGGCCGCTTCAATCGCCTCCTCAGCTGCAATCTGAGCGGCGTCCATCGCCTTGTTGCGGGCAATCTCCAGTTCGCGCACACGCTGATCGCGGGCAATCTTGTCCGCCGTCGTCTCCGCTTCTTTTTCGATGCGTTGCTGATCGATCAGGCGGCGGCTCGAAATCTCGGAAGCTTCAATCGCTTCCTGTTTTTCGATTTCCCTCGAACGGATCTCCGTTTCTTTGGCAATTTCTGCTGCACGAGTTCGTTTTTCTTCATCGATCCGCGCCTGCGTAACTTCTTCGGACGCGGTGACATTCGCCACGTCAATCGTGCGGTTTTTCAGGATTTCACGCTCGCGGACATCCTGCTCATAGGCGATGCGGTCAGCGGCGACTTTCTTGTCTCTTGCAATCTTCTTGGCGTCGATCGCTTCCTGCATTGCAATCTCTGCCGCCTCGATCGCTTGAGCTCGGGCGACGTCACGTTCTTTGGTCGCTTCTTCGCTTTCAATGCGTTTCACCGAGATTTTTGCGTCGCGGGCTATGCGCTGTGCTTCAACGGCCTCACGGGCTGCGATCTCCGCTTCTTCGACGGCTTTGTCTTTTGCGATTTCGAGACCGCGGACACGTTCCTCCTGACCGATCCGCTCGCGCGACGTCGCTTCGCGAGCTTCGATCTCTGCCGCGTCAACCGCACGCTGACGTTCGATCTCCCTTGACCGGGTTGCCTGTTCGGCAGCAATCCGTTCGGCGGAAAGCGTTTTCTCGCGGGCGATCCGCGCTGCTTCCGTTGCCTGGCCGCTTGCGATCTCTGCTTCTTCGAGTGCTTTTTGGCGTGAGATCTCAAGTTCCCGTGTCGCCTGATCCGCGCTTATCCGTTCTGCGCTAACCGTGCGCTCTTGAGCAATGCGAAGTTTTTCTGCCGCTTCCCGCGCCGCGATATCCGCTTCATCAATCGCGAGATTTCGCGCGATTTCTTTCTCCCGCGTTGAACGTTCAAAGGCGATGCGGGCTTCTGTGACTTCGCGCTCCTGCGCGATGCGGGCCTTTTCAACAGATTCACGGGCTGAAATCTCTGCCGCATCGATTTCGCGCTGACGCTCGATATCTTTCGCCTGCGTATCGCGGTCTTTTTCGATGCGGGCTTCGGTAACCGATTTCTCCTGCGCGATACGGGCCTTCTCAATAGCTTCGCGGGCAGCGATATCGGCTGCCTGTGTGCCCTTTTCGGACTCAATCCGGGTTTCGGAGAGGACCTTTTCCTGACCGATCCGAGCCTTTTCCACCGCTTCGCGAGTCGCGATTTCGGCTTCGTCGACCACACGCTGGCGTTCAATCTCCTGCTGACGGATGTTCCGTTCTGATGTGATGCGCGCTTCGGCGATCAGCTCTTCATTCGAGATCCGCGCCTTTTCAATCGCCTCCCGAGCTATGAAGGTCGCTTCTTCCCCTTCCCGCTCCCGTTCCGAGCGCTCGCGGGCGAGTTCTGCGCGCTGTTCAGCGCGGCGGAATTCGATATCGCGTTCCTGTTCAAGGCGAGCCACTTCCGATGCGCGCTCTATGGCGAGTGTTTCTTTCTCCGCCTCTAAATTACGGCTACGGATCTTGATCATCGTGTCCTGTTCGATGTCGTTGCGCAGTTTGCGGCGCGCTTCGACGGCCTCGATCACGGTGGTGAGACCGATCGCATCGAACTGGTTGGATGGATTGAAGTATTGGATGTCGGTCTGGTCGATATCGGTGATTGCAACGGATTCGAGTTCGAGACCGTTCTTGTCGAGGCCCTGCTGCGCAAGTTCGGTCACTCTCGTAACGTAATCCTTCCGGTTCTGGTGGAGTTCGACGAGACTCATTTCGGCGGCAACTGTCCGAAGCGCCGAGATAAATTTACCTGATAGCAGCCTGTGTAACCGCTCCGGTTCCAATGTCCTGCGGCCCATTGTTGACGCAGCGAGGCTGACGGCTTCTTTCGATTGTTTGACGCGCACATAGAATTCCGCGTCGACGTCAATCCTGAGATTATCGGCTGTAATGAGCGCCTCGTCTTTTTCGCGCGTGATCGCGAGATCGAGCGAGTTCATATTGACGGGCGTGATGTCGTGGATAATCGGCCAGACAAAAGCGCCACCGTCGATCACAACGCGCTCGCCGAGAAAACCGGTACGCACGAAGGCGATCTCTTTGGTTGAGCGGCGGTAGAGCCAGCTCATGACCCAGTAAAGGACAAAGATGACGATAACGGCGACGATGAGCCATAAGATCAGTTGTCCGATCAGTTGTCCGGTCATGATTTCCTCCTATCGGCCGATCTTCTTGAACGCTGCGGTCTGGTCACGCAGCGCAATTTCAGTCGGCAGC
>JBCDCZ010000076.1:0-16839 GCA_039180865.1 Pseudomonadota bacterium
AAGCAGCCTAGTCACCAAGGATCACCCATGTCAAAAACCGTTGTCACCCGCTTCGCGCCATCACCGACCGGGTTTCTTCATATCGGTGGAGCCAGAACTGCCCTCTTCAATTGGCTCTACGCGCGTCGACATGGCGGCAAAATGCTGCTGCGCATTGAGGATACTGACCGGGAACGATCAACAGAGGCAGCCGTCGATGCGATTATTGACGGCCTCTCGTGGCTCGGTCTGGAATGGGATGGAGACCCGATCTCTCAGTTTGGCCGGGTTGATCGCCATCGGGAAGTTGCACATGCGCTTGTGGAAAAAGGGCTTGCCTACAAATGCTATACGTCGCCTGAAGAGCTTGCAGAAATGCGTGAGAAAGCCCGCGCTGAAAAACGGCCGCCAATTTATGACGGTCGTTGGCGTGATCGGCCAGAGAGTGATGCACCCGAGGGGGTCGCTCCCGTCATCCGTATCAAAACCCCACAAGAGGGTCAGACAATCGTCGATGATAAGGTTCAGGGACAGGTGACCTTTGCCAACAAAGACATTGATGATTTCGTCATCCTGCGCGCGGACGGAACGCCCACATACATGCTCGCAGTCGTCGTTGATGACCACGATATGGGGGTGACCCATGTTATCCGGGGTGATGATCACCTCACCAATGCCGCGCGCCAGACAGCTGTGTTTGAAGCAATGGGTTGGGAGGTTCCGGTCTTCGCCCATATTCCTCTTATTCATGGGCCCGATGGTGCAAAACTGTCGAAAAGACATGGTGCTCTTGGGGCGGAAGCCTACCGGGCAATGGGCTATCTGCCGCATGCCTTATGCAATTACCTCGTGCGCCTTGGGTGGGCCAAGGGGGACGAAGAGATCATTTCTCGGGAGAACATGATCAATTGGTTCGGGTTTGAGGGCATCGGCAAGGGTGCTGCGCGTTTCGACATTCAAAAACTGGAAGCCCTGAACGGCCACTATATCCGCAACACTGTCGATGAAGACCTTTTAGCCGCGATCGATCGGATGTTGCCGGACATCGAAGGCGGTACCGAAATACTAGAAAGACTGACGCCTGAGCGGCGCTCGCAATTACTCGCAGCGATGCCTGGCCTCAAAGAACGCGCAAAAACACTTGTCGAACTCGTTCAAAACGCATCATTCATCTATGAAAGCCGTCCTCTCTCCATGAACGAAAAGGCGGAAAAACTCCTCACAGAGGAAGCCAAAAGCCATCTTTCGGATCTTCTGCCTGCCCTTGAAGGTCTCGGAGCCTGGTCGCATGACGCGTTAGACAAAGCCGTTCGTGATTTTGCAGCGGAGTACGAATTAAAGCTTGGAAAGATTGCACAACCCTTGCGCGCTGCCTTGACCGGCACCACCTCGTCTCCCGGTATTTTCGATGTCCTGGAAGTGCTTGGACAGGAGGAAAGTGTGGCAAGAATACGGGATCAAATTGCTGCCTGATCGACGCACCCGCAATCGTCCTTAAGGAGTGTTGCGGGTAAGCCATAAATCTGGAAAACCTCATAGTTTCAGAGGCTTGCCGCACCATAAAGGGCCAAACATCTGCCGGAAGCACCTGTGAGCGATCACGCTTGATGTGCGTCTATTGCCGTGGCGGATTAAATCGGCTAGTCAAACTGCGGAAAATCCACCTGCAATTTCATGCGGTTGCTGTTGGACGACAGCCAGTTGTCCAAACGGGATGATGCGGGGGCAAATCAACCAGTGGAGAAAGCATATGGCTGACAACAAGGCACAGTTGACGATTGGCGATAAGACAATCGAGCTGAATATTAAAGATGGCGCGATCGGCCCTCAGGTCATCGACATTTCGTCATTGTATGCCCAGACCGGCCTCTTCACCTACGATCCTGGTTTCACCTCCACCGCATCATGCGAAAGCGACATCACCTTCATCGACGGCGGCAAAGGCCAACTTCTCCACCGCGGTTATCCAATCGACGAATTGGCCCAGAACGGAGACTTTCTGGAAACGTGTTATCTCCTGCTTTATGGCGATCTTCCGAATAAAGCGCAGAAGGATGATTTCGTTAATCGCGTTACCTATCACACGATGATCCACGAGCAGATGAGCCGGTTCTTCTCCGGCTTTCGCCGCGACGCACACCCGATGGCAATAATGGTTGGTGTTGTGGGCGCCCTCTCCGCGTTTTATCACGACAGCACCGACATTACCGACCCGCATCAGCGTATGGTCGCGTCGCTGCGCATGATCGCAAAGATGCCAACCATCGCTGCGATGGCCTACAAATATCATATCGGTCAGCCGTTCGTGTATCCGCGCAATGATCTCGATTACACGGGCAACTTCCTGCGCATGTGCTTTGCCGTGCCGTGCGAGGAATACCAGGTCAACCCGATCCTTTCCAAAGCCATGGACCGGATCTTCATCCTCCACGCGGACCATGAGCAAAATGCCTCGACTTCAACGGTGCGTCTGGCTGGCTCATCGGGCGCCAATCCATTCGCCTGTATCGCCGCTGGTATTGCCTGCCTTTGGGGTCCAGCTCACGGCGGCGCGAATGAAGCGGCGCTGAACATGCTGGCCGAAATCGGCTCTAAAGATCGTATTCCGGAGTTTGTCGAGCGCGCCAAGGACAAGGATGACCCATTCAGGCTGATGGGCTTTGGTCACCGCGTCTATAAGAACTACGATCCTCGCGCGAAGATCATGCAACAGACAACCCACGAGGTCCTCAACAGCCTTGGGATCAAGGATGACCCTCTGCTTGAGGTTGCCATGGAACTTGAGCATATCGCGCTCACGGACGAATATTTCATCGAGAAGAAGCTCTACCCAAATATCGACTTCTATTCCGGTATCACATTGAAGGCGCTTGGCTTCCCGACCACTATGTTCACGGTGCTGTTCGCCCTTGCTCGCACCGTCGGCTGGATCGCGCAGTGGAAGGAAATGGTCGAAGACCCGTCACAGCGGATCGGTCGTCCCCGTCAGCTTTATTCAGGATCGGTACCACGCACCTACATTCAACTAGACGAGCGCGACTAGATACAGTCTCGCTCCAAACCGCGAGCATCAAGGGCTGCCAATCGGGCGGCCCTTTTTTGATCAAGATGGCGCTAAAGCAGTCAAGTCACGTCTGCAGGAAGGTGGGCGAGAACGACCTTCGCGGCTCTTTGTGCCGGATCTTCCGCCTGCGACTGACGCATTATGACTGCCATCTCTTCGAAAGCAGCCAGTTGCGCGCGTTTTTGCGGGGTATCGCTGAGAAGTCTCTCAACAGCGCGGGACAAGAGCGCCGGACGCGCGAACTCGTCAATGAACTCCGGTACTGCGGGATAATCGAGAATGAGGTTTGGTAGCGCCGCAGTCCACGTTCTAACCAGAAAGCGCAAGCGCCGGGCGATCGGATCGAGCTTGTAGACTGAGATCATCGGCGTTTGGGCAAGGGCAAGCTCGAGAAGCACGGTTCCAGATGCTGCCAAGGCCGCGTCTGCTGAGCGAAAGACTGCCGCCTTTTCTTCAGAGCCGACAACCTCGACCGATACCGGCCAGGCCTTGGTTTCGGTTTCAATTTTATTGCGGTGCCGATCAACGGCTGGCAGGACAAATCTCGCCTCAACGCCCCGCTTCACAAGATCTGAAACCGTCTCCCGGAAGATTGGGAGATGGCGCGAGATTTCACCGGAACGACTACCGGGCAAGAGGAGCAATGTCCGTCCCCCGTCGCCAGCCTGAACCTCATCGGCAGTGAGATTTTCGACCTGGTCAGTCAGCGGATGACCGACAAAGGTCGCCAGCGGTCCTTTCAACGTCTCCAATACCTGCGGTTCAAACGGCAGGATCGCAAGGACGTGCTCGACATACGCCGTCATCTTCTCGGCGCGTTTTGGCCTCCAGGCCCAGACGCTGGGGCAGACGTAGTCGATAACGGGACAATCGGGAAGTGCGGATTTCACTTTCCGGGCGACACGATGTGTGAAGTCGGGACTGTCAATTATGAGAAGAAGATCAGGACGCGCTTCAATCGCGGCTTCAGCCGTTTGATTGATCCTCTTTACCAGCAATGGAAGCCTCGCAATGACAGCGGAAAACCCCATCACGGCGACATCCTCTATCGGGAAGAGCGATGTCAGACCCGCTTTTGTCATCAAAGGACCGCCAACCCCCAGAAAGTGAACCGGTTTCGGGGACATCTTCGACAAGGCATCCATAAGCGGTCCACCGAGGTGATCGCCCGATTCTTCACCTGCTATGATGAAGATCGTGAACGCATCGCTCATGATTGAAATCCGTCCTCCGCCACGACGAAGACGCCCGCGCGGTTTGCCGCGTCAATCATTGTCGCCCGGCTAACAACAAGAACACGATCGGCTTCGACAACTATTCCAGTCAGACCAGCTTCGGCAGCATTCTTGACGGTATCCGGTCCGATGACAGGCAGATCAACACGGTGATCCTGCTCTGGCTTAGAAGCCTTTACCAAGATACCGCCGCGCTTCTTGGAAAGACGGCCTGCCTCCCTCAGTGCGCCGACCCTTTGCAGCATCCCGTCTGTGCCCTCTGCGGCTTCAACAGCGACTATGCGGCCTTTCTCGACAACGACAGCCTGACCAATGTCGTGGCGGCCAAGATCTCGAAGGACAGTTTTTGCAAACGCGATATCATCATTCAAAGAAGGATCCCGCTTTGCACCGCCGAGGCACCCTTCCCGCGCCAGAAGGTTCGGCGCAACCTCACTAACACCGATCACCCTGAACCCTTCTGCTTCTATCAAGCCAATCACCCGCTTCAGCAAGGCATCATCTCCACCTGCAACAGCAGCTATGATTTTGGGGAGCCGCAACAAAGTCCCGGGGTCACCGATGATTGAACGAAAATCGGGCCGCGCAGTGATGCGCCCGGCAAGCACCAACCGACGACAATTCCTGTCTTTGAAGAAACGCAGGATACGGCCAATCTCACCCCAATTAAAATGACCGACATTATCGCCATTCAGAGACGCGTCAGCCTCTCCGTCGATAGCAGCGACCGCTATCTCCTTGCCGGAGGATCTGAGTTCATGGATGATTTCTTTTACGAGGTCGCCGCCGCCCGCAACGATTCCGATTGCGCCAGCTTCCGATTCATCGTCCGCGTGAACCGCCATGGTGTACGCTCAGCTTCGACCTTGGCGGGGCGTACAAAAAGACCGATCAGTTTGCGCTGTAACGAAGTCTAGAATGCGGGCGACGAGGATATCTTGCTTCAGCTCTGGATCAAGAGCCTCGACACGACCCATCATCGTTCCCTCCTCGGTTTCAAACAGCGCCCGATAGACCTGTCGAACAGCGTGGATGCTTTCCCGCGGATAGTTAAAGCGCTTCATCCCGATCAGATTAACGCCTCCAAGATAGGCGCGGTTTCCCAACGCAAGGCCAAACGGGATGACGTCGTTCTCGACACCTGCGAGACCACCGACAAAGGCGTGATCACCGATGCGGGTGAACTGGTGAACGGCCGACGCCCCGCCCATGATGACGAAGTCACCGAGTGTCACGTGGCCAGCGAGTAGAACGCCGTTCGATAGGATGACATTGTTTCCAACGATACAGTCATGCGCGACATGCGAATTGGCAAGCAACGCACAATCGTCTCCGATTCTTGTTTCTGAAATCCCTCCCGAAGTCCCGGGATTGACCGTCACACCCTCACGGATCGTGCAGTTCTTGCCGATAACGAGCCGGGTCTCTTCGCCGGCATATTTCAGGTCTTGCGGCTGGTGACCAACGGACGCAAAAGGAAAAATCTTCGCGCCTTCCTCAATGTGAGTATTGCCCGCAAGGGCAACATGCGATTTCACGACCGAGTTTGCGCCAAGATGGACAGGCCCTTCAATGACGGAGTAGGGCCCGATTTCGACGTTCTCGCCGATAACCGCCGCCTCTGAGACGATGGCTGTGGGATGAATTTTGGGCATGTTTGCCGGAACCTGTCCTAGAGCTCGTCGGCTGCAACGAGCATCGCACTCACTTCAGCCTCGGCAACCTTGTTGCCATCAACTAGCGCTTCTGCCGCAAACTTCCAAATGTTACGGCGCTGCCTTTGTTTCTTGACGTGGAAATGTACAACATCACCCGGAACAACCGGTTTGCGAAACTTGCACCTATCAATGGTCATGAAATACACAACTGAGGGGCTGCCCCCTCCGTAGCCAGCTGCGACACAAATCGCACCCGCAGTCTGAGCCATTGCCTCGATCAGCAAAACACCCGGCATAACCGGTTGGTTCGGAAAATGACCTTGAAAATGCGGTTCATTTATCGTGACGCACTTCACGCCGGTCGCTGAATTGTCACCATCGATATCGATGATTTTGTCAATCATCAAAAACGGATACCGATGCGGCAAGAGTTCCATCACCTTAATGATGTCGGCTGTGTCCATAGTTTTGAGTGATGGCGCGTCCATCTCTTGCCCCGTCCTTATTCCAATCCACTTAGGAATGAGCGCAGTCAGCTAACCGTTCTGGCTGCCCTTCTCGCGCTTGACCATACGCTTTAGCAGTTGTTGTTCACGGAACCAATCCCTAACCGGTCGGGCGGGCACACCACCCCAACGCGCACCAGGAGGCACATCACCGTGAACCACGCTAACCGCCGCAATCTGCGCACCCATACCGATCGTCAAATGACCGTTCACCCCGGTTTGGCCGCCAATCGCGACAAAATCCTGCAATGTCGCACTTCCAGAGATCCCAACCTGCGAGACCAACACGCAATGGCGTCCGACTACAACATTATGCCCAATTTGTACCTGGTTATCGATCTTGGTTCCCTCACCAATGACGGTATCGCGATTGGCGCCGCGATCGATTGTCGTGTTCGCTCCAATCTCAACATCATCCTGAATGATGACCCGGCCGATCTGCGGGACCTTTAAGTGCCCCCCGCCAGACATCGCAAAACCGAACCCGTCCTGCCCGACCGCCACTCCGGGATGCAAAATGACCCTGTTACCCATCAGAGTATGATCAAGCGACGCATTCGCACCTATTGCGCAATCCCTGCCGATTTTGACGTTCGCACCGATCCGGGCTCCCGACTGAACAATCGTCCCAGCCCCGATCTCCACGCCCGCACCAATGACTGCAAAGGGCTCGATCGTGACATTGCCTTCAATCGCAGCGTCAGGATGAATGAAAGCCTGCGATGATTGCTCCCCATTTTCAACGACCGGGAGTGGACGCATCGCAAGCGGATAAAGCAATGCGGCGGCCTCGGCGAATGTACGATAAGGATCCGGCACGACGACCGCACAAGTACCTTCCGGAACTTTTTCCGCATACTTTTTGGAACAAAGGCACGCACCTGCGCCCGTTTCAAACAGAGCATCAAGGTATTTGGGATTATCGATAAAACTCAGGTGATTGGGCTTCGCATGGTCAAGAGGCGAAACGCCATTGATCAATATGTCATCTGTTTCATTCAGAAGACCGTCAACAACCCCGAGTTGGGACACCAGTTTTGCGAGTGAGACGCTCTCCGGTACGGGAAAGAAATATGTCTCGCGATGCGATGCGTCGCCCATTAATCACACGCCGTAAGTCAGGCCCGGTCGGCCCCGGGTCCTAGAACCGGGTACCACCACCGATACGGAAGAACTGCCGATCATCGAAGTCTTCGTCAGAAAGCACATGTGCAAAGTCTGCACGGATCGGACCAAGCGGGGAATCCCAGAGGATACCGCCGCCAACCGACGACCGAACACTGAAGTCATCAGACCCAGGCACCAGCGTAGCAGGCGGAGCGTCGAGATCGAAGAGTGAACCTGCATCAGCAAACAGGGCAGCTTTCACGCCAAGTGAACGCGGAATAACTGGAGCAGGGAACTGAACCTCAGCGGTGACACCGAAGAAGTTCCGACCGCCCAGCGCATCGTCAGAGACGCCAACACCTGCGGAACTGTCTCTTGGACCGATACCACGGTTCTCAAAGCCACGAACCAAGTCGCCGCCAGCGAAGAAGTTGTCAAGAATACGAACGTCTTCGCCAAGCCCGGTCACATTACCCGCGCGTCCACGCAACAATCCGATGATTTCACGATTTGCGCTGATTTCCTGGTACTTAACCCCGCGCAACTGTGTCTTTACGAATGCAACATCACCGCCGACGCCTGCGAATTCCTGTTCAAAGTTCAGCCGCAAACCGGAAGTCGGGTTCAGATTGTTATCAAGTGAGTTGTACTCAAGAATGTACGACACTGAAGAGGTAATTGTGTCGGGATCGGACGCAAAGGCCGTCTGGATCGAGACTGGCGCATCACCATCAACATCCGACAGGCTCTCGCGGTCAAACGTGTACCGCGTTCCGAGTGAGAAATTCTCAGTCAACGGGAAATTGAAACGCAGCGAGAAGCCCGTATTGCTGACGTCAAAGCTACGACTATCCTGATCCTGACTATCGCGGCGGAACAGATCGAAGCCAGCCGCGATACGCCGTCCCAGGAAGAAAGGCTCGGTAAAGCTGAAATCGTAGGTCTGATTGCCAGTACCAAGACCGACAGCTGCGCGTACAAAGTGGCCGCGTCCTAGGAAATTCCGTTCCGTGATCGCAATGTTCGTCAAGAAACCGCCGCTCAAGTCGGCACCGACACCAAACGACACGTCGCCTGTTGGTTGTTCCTCAACCGCTACATTCACAACGATCCGGTCTGGCCCGCTTCCCCGTGACGTGGAAACGTTGACACGTTCGAAGAGGCGAAGATTCCTGATCCGGCGCTCTGCACGATCAATCAATGCCTGGCTGAACGCATCACCTTCAGCGATGTCGAACTCTCGCCGGATCACATATTCCCGCGTGCGCGTATTGCCGACAATATTAATGCGTTCAATGAAAACGCGCGGACCCTGGTCAATCGCATAAGCGATATTGATACGCTCACCCTCGACAAGTTCACCACGCGGGCGCACCTGTGCGAACGCAAACCCTCTGGTCGCAGCCGCAATGCTCAGAGCTTCAAGGGAACGCTCAACCTGGCGTGCATCGTAAATCGAACCTTCTTTGGTTTCGACGAGTGGACGCAGCTCTTCCGGATCAATATCGAGGAGGCCCACATCGATCTCGATGCGACCGTAGCGGTAACGTTTTCCCTCGCTGACCGTAATCGTGATGAAAAACTTGTTCTTGTCTTCATCGAGGTCGACAACCGAAGAGATCACTTCAAACTCTGGATAACCGTTGTTGAAGTAGAACTGGCGGAGCCGTTCTTCATCGGCAGCAAGCCGCGTTTCGTCGTAGATGTCGTCAGATCGAAGAAAGCTTAAAAGTCCAGTCGTACGGGTCGAGATAGCGTTACGAAGTCGGCTGTCACCAAACGCTTTATTTCCGACAAAATTAATCTGGGCGATACCCGTTTTATCGGACTCGTCGATACGGAATACAATGTTGACTCGGTTACGATCTAACGGCTCGACAGAGGCTTTAACAACAGCGTTGAAACGACCGATCGAACGGTACGCATCTTTAATCCGGCTGACGTCCAGATTGACCTGGTCTTCGGAGAAAACGCCGCGCGGTTTCGTAAGAACGATCGCGTTCAGGTCGTCTTCCTTAAGCTTGTCGTTACCGACAAAACCAATCCCGTTGATGATGGGATTTTCGACGACCTGGATAACGAGCGTCCGTCCTGAAACGTCGATATCGACATCTTTGAAGAGACCCGTCGCAAACAAGGCACGCAGTGTCTCATCAACCTCGACGGGCGAAGCACGACGTCCAGGCTCTATCGTGACGTAAGTGAGAATCGTCGCCCGCGTAATCCGCTCGTTACCATTGACGACAATATTCGAAATCGTCTGAGCGCTCGCCTTGTGAAGGCTGGCATCTGTAAGGATTGCCACAGCGGGTAATGCCGCAAGCACAAAAGCCTGCAGGAGCGCGCCTGCGATCCATGTTCTAATTTTTATCATGCAGCTCGGAACCCCAATTCCACAGCAAGAACTCTACCCCGGAAGGCAGAATCCATCCCCGCCTTTCTTTTGGCAAAAAATATATTGCTGCGCAAGTTTAACCGCTCGTTAGGCTAAATAATTCCCTTACAATGAATTACCGCGTTGAAACAAAATGTTAGCGGCGTGACGAAGGGAGGAGGGCTGTCCCCTGCCCCACCTTGGTGTTTAAAGCAAGCGTTCGATTATGCGATTTATGTCAAGTGTTGTAACTGCGACCATGAGGCAAAGTACGAAGGCAAGGCCTATCCTGAAACTCACGTCCATGGTTTTTTTCGACAAGGGTTTCCCGCGTACGGCTTCGATCGCATAAAGAACCAGGTGGCCGCCATCGAGTACCGGAATCGGTAGGAGATTCATGATTCCAATCGATACTGAAAGGACGGCGGTTAGACTGATAAGCGCGACAATGCTGATCGCGGCAACCTGCCCGGAGACTTCAGCGATACGAATCGGACCGCCCAGTTGGTCTACGCTCTCACGTCCGGTGATCAGGCCGCCCAGGAACTGATATGTCCTCGTAACAACGTACCAGGTCTCATTAACGCCTTCCGCCACCGCTTCGATCGGGCCGTAATGCTTCACAACAATCGCCGATGGATCGCTGGAACGGGTAATGCCAAGACGGCCGACACGCATTTTGCCGCCAAATCCATCATCGATCTCTACAAGTTCCGGCGTTGCGTTGATTGTGATTGTTTCTCCCGCACGCAAAACGCTGAAAATGAGTTGATTATCAGCGTTGACGGTTACGACACGCTGAAGATCCTGGAACCGCTCAATTGGCCGGCCATCGACTGCCGTTATGAGATCGCCCGCTTGAAATCCGGCTCTTTCGGCAACGCTTTGCTCGGTTATCTGGTCGACCTGCGGCGAAAGTATCTGTCGCCCGTTCAGACCGAAAAGCAGAGCAAATATAACGATCGCCAGAATAAAGTTCGCGATCGGTCCGGCCGCCACGACAATCGCGCGCTGCCACAATTTCTTGTTGGCGAAGAAAGTTGAGGGATCGGCTCCCTTTTGTTCAGCAGCGTTAGGGTTCCCGGAAAAACTGGTCGCGTCATCATCATCGATAAATTTCACGTATCCGCCGAGCGGAATAGCCGAAACCGCCCAACGCGTGCCGGCGCGGTCTGTGAAGCCCCATATGTCCGGGCCAAATCCAACCGCAAATTTCTCGATTCCGACACCATTCCATCGGGCTGCGAGATAATGGCCAAGCTCGTGAAAGAAGACAACAATCGTCAGCACGATAAGGAACGGGATAATCGTTCCGATGATAAGGTTGCCGCCACTTAAGAGAAAGTCCATCGATTGCTCCGCAAATGTGGTCACGACACAATCAATGCCGCGCACCTGCACTTAACCCTCACATATTATCATCAAGTCTTAGAATTCAATGAAAGGTTACGGTTTACCCGCTTCGGCAGGTTCAAAAGAATGTAAAAATAACACGGCCAATCGGGTCAAACCAGCGCGATGCGTTCTTCAGCACGCTTACGAGCAAACTGATCGACATCCGCAGCGTCGTCGAAACAGGTAAACCCATTGTGCCCACGGAACGCCCCGTTTCCATCGGCAAGAACGCTCTCCACAATGCCGCTGATATCGTAAAATCCAATCCGCTTGTGCAGAAACGCCTGCACAGCCACTTCGTTCGCGCCATTCAGAAGATTAGTTGCACAATCGCCGTCCGCAAGCGCCGACAAGGCAAGCGCCAGATTGGGAAAGCGTTCAAAATCCGGCGCTTCGAAGGTCAAGTTGCCAATCTTTGCAAGGTCCAGCCGTTCGACCCGGGTCGAGATTCGATTGGGGTGTGCCATACAATGAGCGATCGGCGTCCGCATATCCGGAATGCCCAATTCGGCGATCACAGCACCATCGACGAACGACACCATCCCGTGGATAATCGATTGCGGATGGACGACAACGCTCAACTGATCTGGAGTGACCGGGAAAAGATGATGGGCCTCGATTACTTCGAGCCCTTTATTCATCAAGGTCGCTGAATCGATGGTGATCTTTGCGCCCATGCTCCAATTCGGGTGTTTGAGGGCATGTTCCGGTCCAGCCGCGGCAATATCGCTGTGCGCCCAAGTGCGGAACGGGCCGCCAGAAGCCGTAAGGGTGATCTTCTCGACATCCGCCATGCGATCATTGCCAAGTGCCTGAAAAATGGCGTTGTGTTCTGAATCAAGCGGCAGGATCGTGACGCCGTTTTTTTCCGCTTTCTCGCGGACAAGTCCGCCGGCGCAAACGAGGCTCTCTTTGTTCGCTAGAGCGAGTGTGCCGCATGCGTCGAGGGCTGCCAGCGTTGGTCCAAGGCCAGCAAACCCAACGATGGCCGACACCGTAAGATCACAAGGAACTTCGGCCGCAGCACAAACTCCCTCCGTGCCGCCCGCAACCTCACAGGGCATATCCGCAAGGCGGTCACGCAATTCCGTGACTTTGGTTTGATCGGCGATCGCAACAAATCTCGGCCGCACCTTCAATGCAATCTCAGCAAGCTTTTCAACGTTTCCGCCACCCGTAAGCGCAACGACTTCAAACAATTCCGGATGGTTTTCGACGATATCGAGTGTGCTGTCACCAATCGATCCAGTGGCCCCGAGGATGGAAACACTTTTGCGCTCCATGGCAATACCATCGAGCGGCCAGGGCAAAGTGCCAGCGTGTATGCCTTTCGCTACGTCCTCATTCATCAAAAAGTACCATCATGCAGGAGTTTCCCAAAGACACCGCAACACATTCAGCGCGCCAGCCCTATCGCATAAATTGCCACGAAAACAAAGGATGCGAAAATCAAACCGTCCACGCGATCAAGCATTCCTCCATGTCCGGGAATAAGATTGCTCGTATCTTTCACATTAAACCGCCTCTTGATGGCAGATTCCAAGAGATCTCCTATTTGCGCGCAAAAAGCCAAAAACAAGGCTATGAAGACGAAACGGGTAATTCCCTGCCCATCCGTTCCGTTGACCAGAAAAATGCGGGCAATTCCTGCCCCGAATAATGTCCCGCCAACGAGCGCCCCAAGAAAGCCTGCCCACGTTTTATTCGGAGAAATGGACGGTACAAGTTTCGGGCCACCGATGAGGCGGCCGGACAGATAAGCAAAAACATCAGCGGCCCAGACCGAAAACGCCAAAAAGAGCAGAAGCGCCAGACCGTTGCTGCTGATTTCGCGAACAAAGACCAGAGATGTTCCAAAGAGTGCGGCAATGCCGACGCCAGCCAAGGTTCGGCCAGGCGTGAAGCCCTTGGACAGCAGAAACGCAGCCAAAACAAGTATACCGATTGCAAGAAAGACAGCTGTGGGGTTGCCGGCAAGCCAGGTGTATCCAATCAGTGTCAGAACACAAAAGAGTGCCAGGGCGTCGCGGCGTATGTCGATCGCCCGTAGCGTCATCACGGTCCACTCCCAGAATATGAGGCAGGCGATTGCAGCGATCAGAAAGACAAATGTTACACCACCAAGCCAGGCAACGAACAATACCAGCGGGCCGAGCATAAGCGCAGAGATAAATCGCGCTCTGAAGTCGCTCTTTAGCCCCCCTCCCCGAGCCACAGCCTACCCACTTCGGGCTGAGATAGCCCCAAACCGCCGGTCGCGGGAGCAAAATTCATCAATGGCGAGCATGAATGCGTTTCGGTCAAAATCGGGCCAGTAACATGGTGTGAAAATTAGCTCGGAGTATGCCGCCTGCCAAAGCAGAAAATTGCTCAGCCGTTGCTCTCCACTGGTCCTGATAATGAGATCTGGATCCGGTATGTCTGCGGTCTGCAGATTACGTCCGACAAGATCCGGTGTGACGTCATCCGCCGATATTTCTCCCGATGCGATTTGCGCTGCAAGTCTCTTCACGGCGTTGGTGATTTCGCCGCGGGCGCCATAATTGAATGCAATCACAAGACCGAGGCCATCATTGTTTTCAGTGAGTTTCACCGCATCATTGATCAATTTAAGAATGTCATCCGGAACGCCATCTTCGCCGCCGATCACGATCACACGCACGTTGTTTTGATGCAGTTCTGCGAGATGCTTGCGAATAAACAGGCGCAGGAGGCCGAAAAGTTCGGTGATCTCCGAGTGCGGGCGGTTCCAGTTCTCTGAGCTAAAACTGTAAAGCGTCAGATAATCCAGTCCAAGTTCTCCCGCAGCGCGAGTTACCGTCCGTACCGCTTCGACCCCCATGCGATGCCCTTCGACCCGCGGAAGACCACGCTCGTTAGCCCAACGCCCGTTTCCATCCATGATAATGGCAACATGGCGTGGCAGCGTATTTTCAACGCGCGATGAATCGGTAACAGCAAGAAGGGGGGCGTCGGACATTGTGCCTCAATCTCTACAGGAGCACGCAGGCAGTTAAACCTGCATGATTTCCTTTTCCTTTTCTGCCACCATGGCATCGATTGACTCAATCGTATCGTCCGTCAGCTTCTGGATCTGTTCTGAGAGTTTATGGGCATCATCTTTTCCGTAATCGCCGTCTTTTTCAGCCTTCTTGACAACATCCATGCCGTCACGGCGCACATGTCTTGCCGCGACTCGGGCTTGCTCGGCATATTGGCCAGCCACCTTGACGAGATCGCGACGACGCTCCTCATTAAGTTCGGGCATTGGAATTCGGAGGAGCTGACCATCAACGATCGGATTAAGACCCAAATTGGATTCGCGGATCGCTTTATCAGTTGCAGACACCAGGGCGCGATCCCAAACCTGGACCGAAATAGTGCGTGGTTCGGGAACTGTAACCGAGGCGACTTGATTGATTGGCATTTGCGCACCGTATGCGTCGACCATAATGGGATCCAGGAGCCCGGCCGACGCGCGACCGGTGCGTAATCCGCCCAATTCGCTCTTGAGTGCGGTGACCGCACCGGACATACGTCTCTTGATATCACCAAGATCGAGTGGACCCTCAGACATTGCTACTTCACCTTTTTCTTTGTGCTCCGACTGACGCGGACTTTGCGAGGCATGGTCACGCCACGGTTGGACTCTAGACGCGCCGGGACGCAAAACGTCAAAGCATATTAGTGCACAAGTGTAGCTTTTCCCGCACCATTTGCTACCTCAAATAGAGCTCCCGGCGTTTGAATGGAAAAGACAACCACAGGTATTTTCGCCTGTTTCGTCAATGCAACCGCTGCGACGTCCATGACTTCAAGCCCGCGCGATATGACTTCATCATGGGTTATTCTGTCAAACCGCTCAGCTTCCGGATTAGTTTTCGGGTCACTCGCATAGATGCCATCAACGCTGGTGCCTTTGAAAAGAGCATCACAGCGCATTTCCAGTGCCCGCAATGCCGCACCGGTATCGGTTGTAAAATACGGTGCACCTGTTCCAGCGGCAAATAGCACTGTCTCACCTGATTCGAATGCATTGATTGCGTCGCGCTGTGTGAACGTGTCACAAATCTCCGGCATGGCAATCGCCGACATAACACGCGCCTCAACCCCCGCCTCCGACAACGCGTCCTGCATCACAATGCAATTCATCACAGTTGCGAGCATACCCATGTGATGCCCGGCAACTCGGTTGTCGTCTGAAATCTTGACGTCGGCACCGCGAAAGATATTGCCACCACCAATCACAACACCGATATCGACGCCCAGAGAAATCACGGCTGCGATTTCCCCTGCGATCCTGTCAACTGTCTCCCTGTCCACACCGAACGCTTTATCCCCCATCAAGACTTCGCCCGACACCTTGAGCAGAATACGTCTAAAGGGGAGGTCATCATTCATGGGAAGAGTCGCGGAGGAACAGATTGGAGGCTTGATCGTGGGATCGAGCCTTACACCAAGGCAAACCCCGTGTGAAGTGTTGATGAGGCTTCATCAACTAAGACAAAAGGTTCGTTTTCGTGATCACGACACGCCAAAGAAAACGGGCGAGACAATGACTGCCCCGCCCGTTGAAATTTCTTAGCGAAAGCCAGCCAGTCAGTTGGTGCCAGCCATCGCCGCAACTTCCGCTGCAAAATCGTCTTCCTGCTTTTCGATGCCTTCACCGAGACCGAAACGCACGAAGGACACGATCTTGATCGGCGCTCCGACATCTTTCTCAGCGGCTTTCGCCGCCTGCTCAACGGTGTTTTCTCCATCAACCACGAAGGTTTGAGACAAAAGCACCACTTCTTCATAATATTTCCGGAGCCGACCCTCGACCATTTTCTCAACGATGTTATCGGGCTTTCCGGAAGCCTTTGCCTGGTCGGCAAAAACAGTCCGCTCACGCTCGACAATTTCAGGATCGAGTTCTTCAACGTTGACAGCCAATGGATTGATCGCGGCAATGTGCATTGCGACCTGCCGTCCAAAGGTTTCGAGTTTTTCTTTATCACCGGATGATTCAAGTGCGACCAGCACACCGATCTTTCCAAGCCCCGGCGCGCTCGCATTATGAATATAGCTTGCAACGGCGCCGTCACTGACACTCAACATTGTCGAACGCCGCAACGTCATGTTCTCACCGATCTTGGCGATTGCCTCGGTGATTTCTGCTTCAATGCTGCGCCCGGTTCCAGGATAGTCGGCAGCCGCGAGGCGATCACGGTCTCCGTCAACGCTGAGCGCAACGCCCGCAATATCTTTGACGAGGCTCTGAAACGCATCGTTTCTTGCTACAAAGTCCGTTTCAGAATTCAATTCCACCACCGCGGCGGATGTTCCTGAAGAGGCGACGCCAACGAGGCCCTCAGCGGCAACGCGTCCGGCTTTCTTGGCAGCTTTCGCAAGCCCTTTCTTGCGCAGCCAATCAACAGCAGCCTCAATGTCGCCGTCGGTCTCAGCAAGCGCCTTTTTACAATCCATCATGCCGACGCCGGTCTTTTCGCGCAGCTCTTTCACCATGGATGCGGTAATT
>JBCDCZ010000077.1:0-16479 GCA_039180865.1 Pseudomonadota bacterium
TCCGACACATTTGGTGGCGACGAAATATTGCCGAAAACAATGTGTTTTCCGCCGATTGTAATCTCACGGTCCTTGTTGCGCGGCGTAATGGTGAACTGTGATGGCGCATGGGCAATGGTCTCCATGACCATTGCCCGGTCCATTTTTACGAGACCACTCTCGGCGGTTTCGTTCTCGATCCTGCATCCGTTGCGCCGGAAGATTTCCACCGCCTCCTTGTTCAGAAACTCGACGCCAACTTCTTCCAGAATACGCATCGCACCATTGTGGATCGCAAGAATGCCCTCTTCCGGCAACGGTTCTGTCGGACGGTCCGTATTGAATGGAATTTCCCAGGACGTTTGATGAATGGCTGCGCCACCGCGCCTCTGATTTCCGGCCCTTCCGCCATGGCGGCGGCCGCGTGATCTGCTTTCGGTAGGCTGCTCGGTTTCGGTCACGCTCATCATTTCCTCCCATGAGGCCCGGAAATCCCGGTGGCCAGATCAATTGAATGACAATGTTAGCGGTAAAATCGAGCAGGGGAATCGCAAATTGCGACCTTGAAGAGCAGGTCGTGCGGCACGCTTCCACTTCACACCACCGAAATCTCACACGCGGTCTCTTCGCCGAACTGTCGAGTTTTCCCAAGCTGAGCTTGACAGGAAAGGAACCGATGGACCAGAAAGCCTGCGCTGGTTCCAGCGAACCCAACGGCTCCCAACAACTGCGATGCGCAAAACATTATGAAGTATCTCGATTTCGAAAAACCGGTCGCCGATCTTGCCGGTAAGATCCAGGAATTGCGGTCACTTGGGGATGACGGCTCGGGCGTTGGCATCAACGATGAAATTGCCAAATTGGAGATCAAAGCTGACCAGGCTCTGGCCGATCTTTATCAGAAGCTCACGCCCTGGCAGAAAACCCAGGTCGCTCGGCATCCGGATCGTCCGCATTTCGTCGATTACGCGAACACCCTGATCGAAGACTTCACACCCCTTTCCGGTGACAGAAAATTCGCAGAAGACGAGGCAATTATCGCCGGTATTGGTCGGTTCCGAGGCCGGTCGATCGCGATCATGGGCCATGAGCGGGGCAACGACACCAAAAGCCGGATACGCCACAACTTCGGATCAGCGCGTCCGGAGGGTTACCGCAAGGCCGTTCGCATTATGGATATGGCGGAAAAGTTCTCGCTTCCTGTCGTCTCAATCGTCGATACAGCGGGAGCTTATCCGGGAGTTGGTGCCGAGGAGCGCGGTCAGGCGGAGGCGATTGCCCGATCAACGGATCGATGCCTTGCTCTTTCTGTCCCGAACATCGCAGTCATCGTCGGTGAAGGCGGATCAGGCGGCGCAATCGCAATTGCAACTTGTAACCGGGTCATGATGCTGGAAAACGCAATCTACAGCGTGATTTCGCCCGAAGGTGCCGCCTCGATCCTCTGGAGGGATTCGGCCCGCGCGCGCGATGCGGCAAGCACAATGAAAATCACCGCGCAGGACCTGATGCAGCTCAATGTGATAGATAGCATCATCAATGAACCGGTGGGTGGGGCGCATCGAGAGGCTGCACAAACAATTCATGCCGTCGGCGACGCCATCGAGAAGCAGCTCAGTGACTTGGAAAATCGGTCAGCTGAACAGATCCGCGAAGAGCGGCGGGAGCGCTTCCTCAATATCGGTCGTACGCTTTAGGTCGGATCACAAACGCTACCTGGATTTCGTCAAAAGTCGGAAATGATTCCGTTCTTTTCCCAATCACCATAGCGGACAGGTTCCGGGCCATCGCGTCCATTAACTTCCTTCGGACGAGCCGCTCTATCCGCGTCCTGCTTGGCGCGCCTCTCAGCAGCTTCCTCCAAGGCACGTTTGGCCTCAGGGCTTAACGGTTTCTTTTCATGTTCTGTCATCTCAACACATACGGTCGATTGCTGTTTTCCGGCTGACAACCCATATAGTACGCAGGATATGTTGCGAAAGGGATGAAATCCAACATGAATTACATGAAAACGACCCTGTTGCTTGCGGCAATGACGGGACTTTTCGTTGGCATCGGCTTTCTCTTGGGCGGAACCACAGGGATGCTGATTGCTTTTGGCGTCGCCGTCGCCATGAATGTGTTCAGCTATTGGAACGCCGACAAACTTGTTCTGCGCATGCACAATGCGCGTCAGGTTGACCGCGCTAGCGCGCCCGAATTTTACCAAATGGTCGAGGAGTTGGCGAAAAACGCCGGTCTTCCGATGCCCGCCGTATACATTATCGATGAACCGCAACCGAACGCCTTTGCAACCGGGCGAAACCCGGAAAATGCAGCCGTGGCAGCAACGACCGGCCTCATCGAGATGCTCACTTACGAGGAAATTGCAGGCGTTATGGCCCATGAACTCGCCCATGTGCAAAACCGCGATACACTGATCATGACGATCACGGCCACGATCGCAGGTGCAATCTCGATGCTTGCCAACTTTGCCCTGTTCTTCGGCAACAACCGCAACAATCCACTCGGAATTGTCGGCGTTATCCTAACCATGTTTCTCGCGCCCATGGCGGCCGCGCTCGTGCAAATGGCGATCAGCAGGACACGCGAATATGCCGCCGACCGGCGCGGCGCCGAAATCTGCCGTAACCCGGAATGGCTCGCATCAGCGCTTGTGAAAATCTCAAACGGTACCGCGCGAATACCGAATGAGGCCGCAGAAGCCAATCCCGCAACCGCACATATGTTCATCATCAATCCGCTGAGCGGTCGCAATATGGATGGATTGTTTTCAACCCATCCGAACACCCAAAACCGGATCGATGCGCTCATGGCCTTCAATGAAGAATGGCAGGGCTCCAGTTCCGGTGCTGCCCCCGTGACGTCTCAAGGAAGCCGTCGCAGCGCAATACCGAACACCGGTGGACGTAAACGAGGGCCCTGGGGATAGCCTTTGGCTGCGCCGAAAGAGAACAAGCGCGGAAACAGACCGCCACGGAAAACCTCAAAAAAGCCACCCGGTTTCGCAGCGAGAGACCGGGCGGTTTTTTTGGTTGACGGTGTTCTCAATCAAGGGAGGACACTGGAAATCCTTCTTGAAACACCGGCAGCCGCTCTGCCCGACAATGATCGGGCACTGGCCCATGCAATAGCGGCAACCACCCTTCGACGGAAAGGTCAGATCGATAAGATCCTGGCAGGTCTTATGGAAAAACCGCTTGGTAAGCGAGCCGGACACGCGGAAAATATCCTGAGAACGGCTGCTGCCCAGATCCTTTTCATGGATATTGCTCCGCACGCGGCGGTATCGCTTGCGACCGATCTTGCAAAAGCTGATCCAAAGGCACGGCACTTCGCCCGGGTCGTCAATGGTGTTTTGCGTTCACTCGGCAGAGAAAAAGGCGATGTGCTGTCGCGAGTGCACCCGCGCGATATCCTTCCCGATTGGTTGTCGCAAAGCTTTGCAGACACATATGGCGGAACAACACGCGACGAGATCGCCAAAGCGTTTTGCGAAGAGCCTTACCTTGATCTAAGCGTCAAGGAAGATCCCGAAACAACAGCAAATGCACTTCAAGGCCTTGTATTGCCAACCGGAACTGTTCGACTGACTTCCCGGGGCGCGATCTCCCGTTATGACGGCTATACGGAAGGCAATTGGTGGGTTCAAGATGCGGCCGCCAGCCTTGCCCCGCACCTTCTCGGCGATGTTCACGGTTTAAGAATCGCTGATCTTTGCGCAGCGCCCGGCGGGAAAACGGCTTATCTTGCAACACGTGGCGCCGTTGTTACCGCGGTCGATCATTCCGCAAGCCGCCTTGAGAGGTTAGGCGAAAACCTTAAACGCTTGTCACTCAATGCCGAAATTGTCGAAGCTGACCTCCTCGACTTCAATCCGGCTGAGCAGTTTGACGCCGTCCTCCTTGATGCTCCCTGTTCCGCGACGGGTACAATCAGAAAGCATCCGGATGCCCTCTGGCTTAAAGAACCGGACCAACCGGCTGCACTTGCCGAGCTGCAAAAGAAAATGTTGGCAAAGGCCATAGACATCCTGAAGCCTCGCGGAACACTTGTCTTTTGCACGTGCTCACTTCAACCTGAGGAAGGTGAAGACATAGCTGACTATGCGGAGAAGACGATGCCGCAAATTGGCCTTAAGCCGATTACTGTTGATGAAGTCTTCGGTTTGGACACTATCGTCACGGAACATGGAACAATCCGCACATTACCATCTCATTTGACCGTTACGATCGATGATAGCGTGTCAGATGAATCGGAGAAGTCCCGTTCATTAAACGGTCTGGATGGCTTCTTTATTGCTCGCTTTGTGAAGCATTAGAGGAGTTTCGGCGTTTAAAACGAAAAAATTAGTTTTCTTACAATATTTAATAGTCATTGTATTTCAGGGTTTTGCCGCTAAAACTATGGACGGCGGCGGTGGATGCGCGTTTCCCGCGACCGGCAAGGGGCCAATAAACAACATAAATGTCCCCCGGTAAGCAGGCAACCGCGCGTAAACCATGGGGAGACGGAAGCGTTGAGTGCAAGCTTCACGCTATCTGATAGATTGAAAATCGTGCGCCTGTTCGTTTTCGACGGCGCGACGACGGCCTTTCGCCATATCAGCTTCAATCCTCTCATGTTCTGGCGCCTTTCGGGACCAACAGCCGAAGAGCTTCTGATCGCGCCTCAAGACATCCAAACCACGGATCCGACCCTCGCGAATGAATTCTACTCGGGCTATTTTTCCTTCGCCGGGAAAACCGCCAATTGTTCAGGCGTATCACCTTTCGAGATCATTCCGCCAAGCGAAGCTTGGTACCGCGAACTGGTAGAATTCGGATGGCTTCGCCATCTCCGTGCTTCACGTACGGAGATATCACGGGTTCAGGCACGCGTGCATGTCGATGACTGGATACGTCTTGATTCCAAACCGACGTCGCGAGCCTGGAATGTGGAAAGCGCTGCAACGCGGGTGATGTCATGGCTATGCCACTCGCCCCTCTTACTGGAAGGCTGCGAGCATCCGTTCTATCGCCGGTTCATGAAAAGCCTGACACGGCAGGAACGCTATCTGCGGTTGATGTACAAAGACGCACCGCCGGGCCTTCCCCGTTTAAAAGCGGCGATCGCACTCTCCTATGCGTCGGTCTGCATTGCCGGTTACGACAATCAAGTGAAGTCGGCTGGAAAGCGTCTCAGCCGCGAGCTTGAAAACCAGATCCTGCCGGATGGTGGTCACATCAGCCGCAATCCCGAAGCAATCATCAGAATTCTGGCACTCCTTCTTCCTTTGCGACAGGCAATATTGACCCGAAACTTCGTGCCCGAGCAGGCGCTCATTGATGCGATCGATCGGATGATGCCGATGTTGCGGTTCTTTCGCATGGGGGATGGCAACTTTGCTCATTTCAACGGCATGGGTGATACCCCGGCCGATCTCATTGCAACCATGCTCGCTTATGACGATACGGCCGCAAGCCCGGTTCTGAATGCGCCCCATTCCGGTTATCAGCGCTTTCAGATCAACGACACAACGATGGTCATGGACACAGGGGCTTTGCCACCGGAAGGAGTCAGTTCCGACGCACACGCAGGATGCCTATCCTTTGAACTCTCATGCGGGCGTGACCGGATCGTCGTGAATTGTGGCCGGCCGGGTCACCGTGTCGTCGGGAATGACGGAACGGTCTGGCTGCAGCTTGCCCGGTCAACTGCCATTCATTCGACACTGTCAATCAACGATCAATCATCCTGCCGCTTCCTGGAAAGTGAGCGTCTTGATCGAACGCGTGGCGTACCTGTCCTCTCCGGTCCGAAGAATGTGAAAGCGGACCGCAAGAGCGAAGAGGGTGCCGTGACGGTCACTGCCAGCCACGACGGCTATGTCCCGTCATTCGGCCTTAAACATGTTCGCACGGTCTCGCTAACCAGCGACGGCAACGTTTTCTCAGGCCACGATTCCCTTCTAACGGCGAAAGACAAACAGGTTGCCCCGGGCAACAAAAACAATTTTCAACTGCGCTTTCATCTTCATCCCGCCGTCTCGGCATTCGCTTCATCATCAAGAACCATAGAGCTCTCATTACCCTCAGGGAAACGCTGGCTGTTTTCTTCGCTCAATGCTGACGTCGGCATCGAAGATTCCATTGCCCTTGCTGATGTTTTCGGATCGAAGAATTGCAAACAGATCGTGATCGAGGGTCAGGTCGGCGAGCTGCCCCAGATCGACTGGGTGTTTCAACGCCTTTCTTAACGCCACAAAATGTGTTAGCCGCGCGGTATTCCCTTCCATAAAGAAGACGCGGCAACTGCACCGTCCGCGATCAGAAAGGCCAATCCGCTATGGCTGTAAAGGCGATCTCGTTCGATGTGCCTGACATTGTTCCGATAAAACGCGCGCTCCTCTCTGTTTCCGACAAAACCGGGCTTATCGATTTTGCGAAAGCCCTCGCGGCTAAAGGTATTGAACTCGTCTCCACCGGCGGAACAGGTCGAGCGTTGAAAGAAGCCGGCCTGCAGGTCCTGGATGTATCCGATGTGACCGATTTTCCGGAGATCATGGATGGCAGAGTTAAAACGCTTCATCCGAAAGTGCATGGCGGTCTTCTCGGCATTCGTGGGGCCAGCGACCATCGCGAAGCGATGACCACTCATAATATTCCCGAAATCGATCTTGTCGTTGTGAACCTCTATCCGTTCGAAGAAACGGTTCGAAGCGGCGCTGACGAGGCAACAGCCATTGAAAACATCGATATCGGTGGACCGGCGATGCTGCGTGCCGCCGCAAAGAACCATGCCTATGTCACTGTACTCACCGATCCCTCCGATTACGCGAAAGTCACCGAAACACTGGAATCCGGTGGCGGTATTCCTTTCTCGCTTCGCCGCGATCTAGCCGCCAAAGCCTTTCGGCTGACCGCCCATTATGACGCTGCAGTTTCGAATTGGTTTGCAAATACGCTTGAACTCGCAATGCCGGAAAAGCGGTCATTCTCCGGGAATCTCGACGCTGTCATGCGGTATGGTGAGAATCCGCATCAACAGGCGGGTTTTTATAAAACGGGAGAACAACGTTTTGGCGTTGCGACAGCAACCCAAGTTCAGGGCAAAGCGCTGTCTTTCAACAACATCAACGACACAAATGCGGCGTTCGAGCTGATATCCGAGTTCAACAACGGGGATACACACGCGGTTGCAATCATCAAACACGCCAATCCCTGCGGCGTTGCAATGGCGGGTACGCAAAGTACAGCTTACGAAGACGCTTTGCGCACGGACCCGGTCTCGGCCTTTGGCGGAATCATTGCCCTCAACACCCCGCTCGAAGCGGACGCGGCAAGGGAAATCGTCAAAATCTTCACGGAAGTCATCATCGCTCCCAAAGCGAGCGAAGAAGCGCGCGCGATCATTGCGGAAAAGAAAAACCTACGCCTTCTCGTCACCGGCGGCCTTCCGGATCCGAGCGCGCCTGGCCTCGATATACGCAGCGTCGCCGGTGGTTATCTCATTCAGGATCGCGATAACGGTTCGATAGAAACACTGGATCTCAAGGTGGTAACCGAACGCCAACCCGATGAGCGTGAATGGGCTGATCTGAGATTCGCCTTTAAAGTCGCGAAACATGTCAAATCGAACGCAATCGTTTACGCCCGCGACGGTGCAACGGTCGGCATCGGAGCAGGTCAAATGAGCCGGGTGGACTCCTCAAGGATCGCCGCCCATAAGGCCGAGGATGCACGCGTTGCCGCTGGACTTGCCGAAAGTCTGGCTCAAGGAGCAGTGGTCGCATCGGATGCATTCTTTCCGTTCGCTGATGGTCTGCTGGAAGCCGTAAAAGCAGGAGCGTCTGCCGTCATTCAACCCGGCGGATCCATGCGCGACGATGAAGTGATTGCAGCGGCGAACGAAGCCGGGCTCGCAATGGTTTTCACCGGCATGCGCCATTTCCGCCATTAAGGCGCAATTGCTCAAAAAGGATTAAACCGGATGAGTGACGAAAACAAAACGGATGTCAGCGGTCTCACCATGCTCGGCGGACAGATCCGTCAACCGGAAAGCCCCGATGAAGCGGTTCTTGAGCGGGTACCCAACAACAATCAGGGCACACCTTATCTGGTCCGCTTTGTGCAACCGGAATTTACATCCATCTGCCCGATGACAGGTCAGCCCGACTTCGCCCATCTGGTGATTGATTATGTTCCGGATAGTTATCTGGTCGAATCGAAATCGTTGAAACTTTTTCTCACATCATTCCGCAATCACGGCTCATTCCACGAGGACTGTACCCTTCTCGTCGCAAAGCGGATTATCGCGGCGATCGAACCGCAATGGTTGCGGATTGGAGGCTATTGGTATCCGCGCGGTGGAATACCGATTGACGTCTTCTACCAGACCGGCGAGCCGCCTTCAGGGGTCTGGCTTCCTGATCAGGGCGTTGCACCCTACCGGGGACGCGGATAGATGATGGATGCCTACGGTCCGCTCGCGCACCGGGAGATCGTGCCAGCAGGTATGCCTTGGAGTGGTCGGATCAACAAAGGCCAAATCCTGCGGCTCATCGATATAGAAGGGAAGCAGGCAATCGATTTTCTCTGCTACAACGCGGATGATCAAGCAGAGCGGTATCACGCACCCAACACCATCAAGATCCCAGGTAACATTTTCTTGTCCAAAGGATCCGTCCTTCGCTCAAGCGCAGCACGGCCAATGATGACGATTGTCGAAGACACGTGTGGCGGACACGACACGATCTTCGGGTGCTGCTCCTTTCCTCTGGATAGAGTTCGTTACGGCGAAGTGAACGAAAGAGCTTGCCAGACGAATTTTGAGGAAGAACTCGCGCGATACGGCATGGGTCAGCGGGATGTCGTTCCAAATGTTAACTTCTTTATGAGCGTTCCCGTGGGCACGAACGGCAACGCCCAAATAACTGAGGGCCAGTCCCAGGCGGGTGATTTCGTTGACCTGCGAGCAGACATGGACGTCCTTGCAGTCCTCTCCAATTGTCCAGAGCGCCTGAACGATGCCACCGGCGGCAAACCGACCCCGATCGAAGTCTGCATCTACAACCCAGCCGGGAACCCCTCATAATACGGCAACCGGACTCGCATAGGTTGCACAAATCCCTCCCGACTCGTTTTGATTAGTTGTGCCGGTCTTCCAACTGGGGAAAAATTGGTTAAAGGAACCTTAATCAGTTCCGCCCGTTTGCAGAAGAACAACACTATATAGTAGTCTGACGAAGCGGGTGAGTACGATATATAGTATGGCAGTTCCAGACAATCTAGCGTTGTGAGTGTTTCAGGCAGGTCGTGCCGGAAGCATCCGGGATCGGAGTCTGCCAAACACAAAGGGGACAACCAATGGCCTGGACAGATGAACGTGTCGAACAACTCAAAAAACTGTGGAATGACGGTCTGAGCGCCAGCCAGATCGCGGGTGAACTCGGTGGGGTTACTCGAAATGCAGTCATCGGGAAGGTACATCGGCTTGGCCTTTCAGGCCGCACAAAGGCCGGCGGCACGGTGAGCCGGAACAGGCCGCAGCGCGCACCATCTCAAACACCACGATCAAAGCGCCAGGATATCGGTGGGATTGTGGGAAATACCGCGCTCAAGATTTCACCGGATGCCAATCCCGAAACGCTGCCGCAACCGCGCCCGCGCAAATATGAGGAACTCGTCATTCCGATCAGCGAGCGGGCCAGCATTATGCAGCTGAGCGAATACACCTGCCGTTGGCCGATTGGCGACCCGATGGACGATGACTTCCATTTCTGCGGCCGTAAGACTGAAGATGGCGTCCCATATTGCAGCCATCACCGCAAGGTCGCGTATCAAGCCGTTTCCGACCGTCGGCGAGAAAAGAAAGTTTCAGCGGCATAGGCGCTGCTGGACAACTGGGGTGGGGACCGGCCGTCCAATGGACGGCCGGTTTTTTGATGGCTAGCGCTAGGAGAATTCTTCAGAAAACTTGTCGTCAAACGCGTAGCCAGCACCGCGCACAGTCCGGATCGGATCCTTCATACGCGACCGATTAACAGCTTTACGTAACCGGCCGATATGAACATCAACCGTGCGTTCATCGACGTAAACATCCCGTCCCCATACGCCGTCGAGCAATTGTTCGCGCGAAAACACCCGGCCTGGGCGGTGCATCAGGAATTCCAGGAGTCGGAATTCCGTTGGACCAAGATGGATCTCCCGCCCACCGCGATAAATCCTGTGGACTTCACGATCGAGTTCAATATCGCCGGACTTCAGCGTGTTGGAGACAAGATCAGGAGTCGCTCGCCTGAGCAGCGCCGAAACACGTGCCAGAAATTCTGGGAGCGAAAACGGTTTCACCACATAATCATCAGCGCCGAGTTCGAGGCCGCGAACCCTATCAGCTTCCTCACCACGCGCCGTTAACATGATGATCGGAAGTTCCCGGGTCTTGTCATTTGCCCTGAGGCGCCGGCAAAGCTCAATGCCGGAAAGGCCAGGCAACATCCAATCAAGGATAAGAAGATCAGGGACCGTTTCCGACAGGTAGACCTCAGCATCGTCGCCCCGAGCCACGACGTCGACCTTATAATCTTTGACCTCGAGGTTGTATTTCAGAACCAGGCTGATCGGTTCCTCGTCCTCGACAATCAATATATTAGGCGTCATTTCCCGCTTCTCCGACCAGAGGGACGTTCCCATTCCCGCCTTTGTTCCTTTGTTCGATGATGCTTTGTCCGGTGACCATGTAAATCACGGTCTCCGCCACATTCGTTGCATGATCACCAATCCGTTCCAGGTTCTTCGCGCAGAATAGAAGATGCGTGCAAAACGATATGTTGCGCGGATCCTCCATCATGTAGGTGAGAAGTTCCCGGAAGAGCGAGGTATAGAGATCATCGATTTCGTCATCGCGCGACCAGACAGCTCTTGCGAGTTCCGGGTCGCGGGTCGTCAGGGCATCAAGCACATTCTTGACCTGAGCAAGACTGAGTTCAGCCATACGCTCAATACCGTTCAACAGTCTTTGATTGATTGTCGGGTTGTCCATGGCAATCACGCGCCTTGCAATATTCTTTGCAAGATCGCCGACGCGTTCGATGTCATTCGATATGCGGATCGACGAGATGGTCACCCTTAGGTCTTCCGCCATCGGCTGGCGTTTTGCGATCGTCAAAATCGCCGCTTCATCTATTTCGCGTTGTAAGAGATCGATTGTGTAGTCTCGATCAATGACTTCCTGAGCGAGTTCGGTATCCATTCGCGCGAGCGCGATAATGCTATCGGCAACCATGCCTTCAGCCCGTCCTCCCATTTCGGAAATCCGGGTCATAAGGTTCTTCAGGTCAACATCAAATGCTGTAACGATGTGGTCGGGCATTTAAATCTCGTATCAGTCAGATTATCCGATCCGGCCCATGATATAATCTTGGGTGCGTGGATCGACCGGGCTTGTAAAGATATCGTCAGTCGCACCTTCCTCCACAAGATTACCCAAATGGAAAAACGCGGTGCGCTGTGACACACGGGCAGCCTGCTGCATGGAGTGGGTCACGATGACGATTGTGTAATTCTGCCGGAGTTCATCAATAAGCTCTTCGACTTTCGCAGTCGCAATTGGATCGAGAGCGGAACAGGGCTCATCCATCAGGATCACTTCGGGGCTAACCGCAATCGCCCGTGCAATACAAAGGCGCTGCTGTTGACCACCTGACAAACCTGTTCCTGGCGAATCCAGCCGATCCTTAACCTCTTCCCAGAGACCCGCCTTCTGCAGGCTTCTCGCAACAACTTCATCAAGCTCGGTCTTGTTTCGGGTCAGACCATGGATCCGTGGGCCATAAGCGACATTTTCATAAATCGACTTTGGAAACGGATTGGGTTTTTGAAAAACCATGCCCACCCGAGCGCGGAGTTCAACAACATCAATCTCCTTGTCATAGATATCGGTGCCATCAAGGGTGATCTTTCCCTCAACCCGGCAAATATCGATTGTGTCGTTCATGCGGTTCAAGCACCGCAGGAACGTCGACTTCCCACAGCCTGATGGGCCAATCAAAGCTGTGACCTGGCGCTCGAGGATGTCGAGATCGACATCGAACAGCGCCTGCTTCACCCCGTAAAAAACGGAGACTTTCTCACCGAGCATCTTCGTCGGTTGGTTCGACATCGCTGAAGCTTGGCGCGTTTCAGCAGAGGATGCATCGGCTTCCGAGATATTCGACATACCGTTTTCCATTCTTAAATCCACCTTTTACCAGCGCCGCTCGAAACGTTTGCGCAAGACGACCGCCAAAGCGTTCATTGTGACCAGGAATGCCAGCAGGATCATGATGGCTGCTGAGGTTTTCTGTTGGAATGCGGGTTCCGGGAAGTCAGCCCACATAAAGATTTGAACCGGAAGCACAGTCGCTGGGTCGAAAGGTCCGCTCGGAATATCGACAATGAAGGCAACCATCCCGATCATGAGAAGCGGAGCCGTTTCACCAAGCGCCTGAGCCATGCCGATGATCGTTCCAGTCAAGATGCCGGGCATTGCAAGCGGCAACACATGATGCGTAACGGCCTGCAGTCTCGATGCGCCAATCCCAAGCGCAGCTTCGCGTATCGACGGCGGTACAGATCTGAGTGCCGCACGCGAGGCGATAATAATAGTTGGAAGCGTCATCAGGGCGAGCACCATGCCACCCACAAGTGGGGCTGATCTTGGCATTCCGAACACGTTCAGAAACATGGCAAGTCCTAGAAGACCGAAGACGATCGAGGGTACCGCGGCTAGATTGTTGATGTTGACCTCAATGAGCTCGGTGACCTTATTCCTTGGCGCAAATTCCTCGAGGTAGATGGCAGCACCCACACCGATCGGGAATGACAACAGCAAGGTCACGAGCATCGTGAAGAAAGATCCCATAACGGCACCTAGGATGCCCGCCTGCTCTGGTTCGCGGCTGGCACCTGCGGTGAAGAAAACCGAATTGAGCTTGCGCTCAATCAGCCCCTGGTCCTGGAGATAATCGAGCCAAACAAGCTCTTTGTCGGAAAGTTTTCTGTTCGCCTGAGGTTGTTCGACGACCGCAATAGTCCAGGCACCCGGCTCAGCATCATCCGTACTTTCAAGCGGAACGAGTACAGCCCCGACAATCCCGGCATTCGACACTTCCGTGACCTTGATCACCCCGCCATTGATGGCAATGAGGAAAGACGGCATCGTGTCTTCCAATGGTTCCGCATCACCTGGCGTGGCAAGGCGTTGCTCAAACTCGGCGATCTTCGTCTCATCGGACTGAATTGCGAGATTGACCGAATTGATCGAGTTGCGAGAACTTGAAATACGATCTTCCAAAACTGCGCGCCGAGCCTCGGTTGCATTGGCCATTTCCTTTGTCATGTCTTCGATTGCAACTGTCTGTCGGCGGACGGATCGGGTATTGGCGGCAATACGATTGCGCAGAGCAGTGATTTCGCCCTCGATATGCACTTCGACAGCGCTCAGAATGTCACGAAAGTCATTCGCTGAGGAAAGCACCGTAACAGAACCGGTAGTTCCATTGGCGGAACCAATCCCGTTTGTTGCGAGATCTTCCCTTTCTGTCACCAGACCTTTCATATAAAGGTCGCCGAAATCATCGAGTTGAACAGGGACTTTTGCGACCGTTCCAATCAGACCAGGATCGGCGAGCACCGCATTGCGCAGATTAATGCCGGCTACATTGGTAACGAGGCGGTTGCGGACACGCCGGTCCCGACGGCCTTCTGCGAATGGCAGGGTTTCACCCAGTGCCGAACGGAGGATACTGTTGTAGTCAGCCCGACCGATCACCTCCGGATCGCCCGTTCCTTCCGGATCGATTTCAGATTGCTCGAGGTTAACCGAAACCGTCAGGTAGTGATACGTGAAGGCGTGGTACCCTTTCGAGACAATCGTATAGAGCAGGATCACCAGGAAGGCCATCGCAAGGAGAACGGCAAAAATCCCAAGGTTCCTGAAATTGGCCTCGCTGCGGTATCGTGCGGCAAGCCGTTTCTTCGCTTCGCGCGATGTATGAAGCTCTCCGTGTGATGCGCTTCCGGGTGCAGTAAGATCAGTCATATTGTTCCCGATACTTTTGAACGACGCGAAGGGCGATAATGTTGAGCACCAGTGTCACACAGAAAAGCATGAGCCCGAGTGCGAAAGCGGCGAGCGTTTTCGCGGAACTGAATTCCTGGTCGCCAACAAGCAGCGTAACGATCTGAACCGTCACGGTGGTGACCGCTTCAAGCGGGTTAAGGGTGAGATTGGCCGCAAGACCGGCGGCCATAACCACAATCATCGTTTCGCCGATTGCGCGGGAGATCGCAAGAATCAGTGCCGATACGATGCCAGGGAGTGCCGCTGGCAACACAACCTTTCGGATTGTCTCCGATTTCGTCGCACCAAGTCCCGCTGAGCCGTCACGAAGAGATTGCGGCACTGCATTGATCACATCATCCGACAGGGACGAGACGAAAGGAATGATCATAATTCCCATTACCAATCCTGCGGCAAGCGCACTTTCAGATGATGCAGGAATGGCAAACCCAAGAGTCGGTTCGGTCCAGGCACTGAGCCAATCGAAAAAGTTCCGGATCGACGGAGCGACCGTCAATGCTGCGAAAAAGCCATAAACAACAGTCGGAATACCGGCGAGAATTTCCAGGACCGGTTTCGCAATGCCGCGGACACGGTTACTCGCATAATCGGAGAGATAAATCGCTGACATCAAACCGACCGGGGCCGCGACCAGAATAGCAATAAATGTGATGAGCATAGTACCCGCAAGGAGTGGTATCGCACCAAACACTTCGCTATTGCGTTGCTGAGCCTCTGCAAGTTCAGCAGCCGTGGCGCCGGCTGGTTCATAGGCCCCTTGTGGACTCCAATGGAGACCAAAGAGAAAGTCGAACGCGTTGACCTTCTGAAAGAATGCCAGCGATTCATAGATCAACGAGAAAACAATGCCGAAAGTCGTGAGGACCGCCACTACTGACGCTGAGATCAGCGCAATCATGCTGACACGTTCAACACCATGACGCGCCCTTTTCGCAGGCTGGATTTGTCGCCATGCATATATGCCGCCGAAAAGAACAGCGGTGGCGACGATGGCCGCGAGTATCCACGCAGAATAGAACCTAATTGATTCAACGAGTTCACCGGCTGCGACCCGCGCTTCATCGTTCCCGCTGGCAATGCCTCCGGTTGCAAGCGCCTTCGCATCGCGCAGGAAAGCCTCGCGCTGCGGAAGGTTCATATTCTCGATTTCGGAGGAAAACGCACTGAGAACAGAGGAGTCGAGATAACGTGGAAGGCCAAGCTGCCAGGCAATTATGAGGAAGAAGGCCGGAAGAACAGCCCAAAGTCCGAGATAGGTTCCATGAAATCCTGGAAGAGAATGGAGGAGCTTCGGATCTCCACCAACGACTGAAAGCGCGCGGTTCTTTCCAAGATAATAGCAAACGCAAAAGATCACGACCAACGCGATGAGCAATTGTGTCGTCATGACGGTGCCCCCACCAGAATAGACGAAAACGGATGTCTACGAAAAAGCCGCCGGCATTCGCTTAACGAATGGTCGGCGGCCGGTATCAATCAAACCCGTAGCCAGCTTAGAGAGCAAGCGGTGTCAGGTTCTTTGCTGCTTCAGCGATAGCTGCGCGGTCTGCATCTGGAAGTGGGATGAGACCTTTGTCACCGAGATAACCTTCAGGACCCCATGTTCCTTCAGCAGTAAACTCAGCAACGTACTCTTCGATGCCAGGAATGACACCGACGTGCTCTTTCTTCACATAGAAGAAGAGTGAGCGTGAGATCGGATAGTCGCCTGCAGCGATTTTTTCGAACTCAGGGGCCGTACCATCAACGATAGCGCCTTTGAGCTTGTCAGCATTCTGGTCAAGGAATGAGAAGCCAAAGATACCGAGAGCATTCGGGTTGGCTTCTAACTTCTGAACGATCAGATTGTCGTTCTCACCAGCTTCGATGAACGCGCCGTCTTCACGGATTTCGCGCGCAACTTTTTTGAATGCTTTTTTGTCTTCTTTGCGAAGCGCCTTCAGCATGTCGAATTTCTTCGCGCCGCCGTCCATAGCAATCTCTTCGAAAGCGTCACGGGTACCTGAGGTTGGAGGAGGTCCGAGAACTTCGATTTTCAGGTCAGGAAGAGAAGCGTCAATGTCTGACCACTTCTGGTATGGATTTGCAACGAGCTTACCGTCAACCGGAACTTCCTTAGCAAGAGCCTGGAAGACCTGCTTCAGAGAAACTTCGAAAGTTGCGCCGCTCTTGGCGTTGGCAAGAACAATACCGTCGAAGCCGATCTTAACTTCAACAGGAGTAACGCCATTTTCAACGCATGATTTAAATTCTTTTTCTTTGATGCGACGTGAAGCATTGGTGATGTCTGGAGTTGCAGCACCGACGCCTTCACAGAAGAGCTTCATTCCACCGCCAGAACCGGTTGATTCAACGACCGGAGTCTTAAAAGATGTTTTCTGGCCAAACTGCTCAGCA
>JBCDCZ010000078.1:0-16203 GCA_039180865.1 Pseudomonadota bacterium
AAGGGTTCGGAAAGGACCGTCCCGCCTTCCTTGATTGGTTCCCGGGCGCATTGCTTTTCCGTCCCCCACGTCCCGTAAAAAGTTTTGTGCCCGTCCTCAGCTGCAGCGGGGAGGGCTGACATAACACCGAGAAAGGCAGGAAGAACGGTGAGTGAGAATAAAATGAAAGCACGCATGGACTCTGTTTAGCCGGACTCCCGTTGACCCACCAATCACTTCGGTTTGAGTGGAAAGGAGGCATTCAGTCTGCGTTGAAGAAAAGGCCAACTGGCGGCCGCGACGGGATTTGAACCCGCAACATCCGGATAGACAATCCGGTGCTCTCCCATTGAGCTACGCGACCTTCTTCTACTTGGCGGGGCGTACGGGAATCGAACCCGTGTTTTCCGTTGGAAAGACGAATGTCCTAACCACTAGACGAACGCCCCTGGGCAGATGGAAGTGTCTATCTCATTGGGCGTGAAGAATCAAAAAATATAATAATAACAGATAGATAGATCGAGTTTATCTATTCACTGCGCTAATGGCGCAATGGTGAAACCAGTTCGCTGGAGTCGTATCCGTGAACGCGGCGAAAGGGAGGCGCGCAAGGTGCACGGCCTCCTTGATATCGTCAGGTTCTTCAAGGTGCTGATCAGGCACAGCAATGGTTTCCTTTCAGTCGTGAAAACAAAAAAGGCGGCTACCAAGAGGTGCCGCCCGAAAATTGACCTTCAGGTCAAATCTTGGAAGATGCGCATACCTAGTCCACGCACCCCCCTCGGGCGTTGGTTCCGGTATCTCGTTCTGAAAAACGGTGTGTCATAATGCATCCTCGTTGACGCGGATGTATCTTATTCCCGGGGGCGCGATCAAGCGCGCCAACGGGACCGCCAACGGGACCCTTGTCGTAATTTGCCGATTCATAGTATCAAGCGCATGAGTTGATCGGCGATGGCGTCGCCGGGGAAGACACATTCTCACTCACATCCATCCTGAACGCCGGGACTTTCAATCGGGAGATTGGAGCGTCCCTCCGGCCTCCCTTAGCCTTGGAGGTCACCATGACTTTAGCATTCCGTAAAATTGAAACGTCTGTCCGTCCGGATTTTTTTGAATTTCAGAACGGTGAGAAAGCAGCTCTGCCGTTCAGCCAGAAAGAATATGAAAGGCGGCTGGCGGGGCTTCGCAAGATCATGATTGCCCATGATATCGAGGCCGCAATCCTCACCTCAATGCATGGCGTTGCTTATTATTCCGGCTTTTTGTACTGCGCGTTTGGACGGCCCTACGCCCTGGTGGTTACGCACGACCGGGCAGTCACCATCTCCGCCAATATCGATGGCGGGCAGCCCTGGCGCCGGTCCGCCCATGAAAACCTCGTTTATACCGACTGGCGGCGCGATAATTTCTGGCGCGCGGTAGAAAGCATTGTCGCGCGGACAAAACGCGTCGGGATCGAGGGCGATCATCTGACCCTTGCGCAAAGTGTGAAGCTCGCCGATTTCCTCGCAGCCGAAACAGTCGATATTGCAAATGCTATGATGGAGCAGCGCATGGTGAAATCGACCGAAGAAATTGCTCTCATCAAAGAAGGCGCGCGGATTGCCGACATTGGCGGGGAGGCGGCCCGCGCCGCGATCCGCGTCGGCACCCGTGAGATCGATGTGGCGATCGCCGCCCGCTATGCGATGGAGCTGGAAATCACAAAAAGCCATCCAGAAAGCGAAATCCGAGACACATGGGTTTGGTTTCAGTCAGGGCTTAATACTGATGGCGCGCACAATCCGGTGACGACAAGACAGCTCGACGCCGGTGACATCTTGAGCCTCAACACGTTCCCGATGATTTCAGGCTACTATACTGCCCTCGAACGCACATTGTTTCTCGGCGAGCCGGATCCAGTCTCCCTGAAGATATGGGAAGCCAATGTCGGCGCCCATGAATTGGGCCTCTGCCTCATTAGGGAGGGGGCGACCTGTTCGGGGATCACCGCCGAAATCAACGAATACTTCGCAGAGCGCGGCCTGCTGGAATACCGCTCATTCGGATACGGCCATTCCTTTGGTGTGCTCTCGCATTACTATGGGCGGGAAGCCGGTCTCGAACTTCGCGAAGACATCGATACGGTGCTCGAATCAGGAATGGTTGTCTCCATGGAACCGATGCTGACGATCCCGGAAGGAATGCCGGGCGCGGGCGGTTACCGTGAGCATGATATTGTCGTTCTTTGTCCAAATGGACCGGAAAACATTACGAAGTTCCCTTTCGGTCCGGCGCACAACGTCATCTCGGTTTAGAAGTCAAAGGGCAGGGTGCATAGATGCACCCTGCCACTCCGACGAATGCTGCAGCAATGTTCACCGTGGCGCCGACGATTGGGCACGGAACAAGAAGACGGGCAGGGCACCCCACAGGATCAGGACCACATAGTAAATCTGAACGGGGATGAGGCCGAAAACATTTGCGGCAAACAATCCGCTAAACAAGATAACGTGGCCCAGTAGCCCCCAAAGAAGCCCTGCCATGAGCAGTTTTGCATTTGCCGCGCCGGTTTTCAGTAGAGCGCGATAGAAGACGATCCCAAGCGGCAGAAACAGAACAAGCCCGGTTGCGAGGCCCGAATTGTATTCAAAAGAAATCACCGCATTCAGGATATGTGCAACGCCGTTGACCAGCATGAGGCCCGCCATCGCAATTGCCGGAAAGAGCTGTTTCGGACTTGTCAGAATTGCCAGAAAGCCTGCCGTCCAGACCATGCCCGCGTTGATATAAAAAATTCCGCTTCGCGTCAGGATCCCGTATTTATCCTCTCCGAAAAGCGTCGCGATCAGAGTGTTCAGGAACTCGTGAAGCGGATAGGGGCGGCCAAGAAGATCAACCCAGTGTTCTTCGACCTGATGCACGAGATAAGATGCGGTGAGAAGCGAGGCGACCAGAGAGATGTCACTCGCCCAAGGGACGGAAGTGTCTTCTCGCGTCTTGAAGGCGAAAAATACCAGGAGTGGAGCCACGAAAGCTCCAATCTTCATCCAATGGTCCACCATGAAGGCCTGCTGGCCAAGGGGAAGCCACGCCATTGCGAAAAAAATCAGAAGACCAAGCGCAGCAAAGCTTTGGTTCATCAAGATTGCCCGTCGCATGTCGTTTCGTATTTCCATTCGCAGGGTTTACGGCGTTTGCCGGACCCTGGGCCCGGCTTGAAAGGCTAATTGAGACCGATGGGCGGTTTGATCAGGGAGTTCAGCCAGTCGCGCGAGATAACAATGAAGCCGCCGAAAAGACCGTATAATCCAAACTGATGCACGCGGTAGAACACGTCATGAGCCTTCATGGCTAACCAGCCGCGCAAGGCGATGGTTGGGACCGGCCCCTTTCCCGCGAGCGTTCCATAGGCGCCATATTGGCTGAGGGAGACAAGACTTCCCCGGTCGCGATACTTGAAAGGTTGCAGATCCTGTTTTTTGAGAAAGCGCGGAATTGCGGTTGCGAGATAGTCCGCCTGTTGCCTTGCAACCTGTCCCGTTGGAGGAAGAGGCTCGTCGTCTGACCTCTGGGTCAGGCTTGCACAATCGCCGATAGCGAAGATTGTCTCGAAAGACGGCGTCTGGAGTGTCGGCGTCACAACAACCTGACCTGATCGGGTTAGATCAATGCCGTCCAGCCCGCTCAGTAAATCGGGGTTTGAGGTTCCAGCCGCCCAGACCTTTGTCGCGGCCTCTATCCGCTCCCCGTTATCGAGTTCAATACCGGTCTTGTCGATATTCGTCACGCGCACTCCGGTTTTTATCGAAACACCGAGGTCTTCGAGTTTCTTTGTAACGTCACGCGCGATATTGGTCGGAAACGCATTGAGAATGGTTGCGCCGGTTTCTATCATTGTAATCCGCAGCTTTTTCGGAAGGGAATCCAGCCCGTATTGGGCGCCGATATCGACCATTCGCGCTGTTTCTGCTGCGAACTCCACGCCGGTTGCGCCACCCCCGATGATCGCGACTTCGATCTCGCCGCCAGCAATCGAGCGATAGATGACCTCCTCGCGAAGGGACTGGTTGAGGGCTTCTGCTGTCGGAAGGCTATCAATGAAATGGCAGTGTTTATGAACTCCCCTTATGCCGAAATCGTTGGCCTTGTTTCCGACAGAGATCACTGCAAGATCGTAGGGGATTTTGGTTTCAAGATCCGGTTTATCCTGCAAGTCCGTAATGCGGATGGAAATGAGCTTCTTTTCGGGGTCGAGGTGAAAAAGCTCCCCGGGCAGATAAACAAAGTTTCCTCGTTTGGCCTGGGCGGCAAACGGGATACCATCCTCCCGCGCATTCAGGGTTCCTGCTGCGAATGCGTGAAGCATGGGTTTCCAAACGTGGACTGGAGACTTGTCAATCAGATAAACCCTGCCAAGCTTGGTCGCCCGGAACGATCGGCCAAGGCGTGTGGCAAGCATTAACCCTCCGATGCCGCCCCCAATAATGACGATGCGCGGGGTTTCGTCGGTTATACCGCGAAGCCCCGAGGGGCCGGCAGCGCGAGGTATCCGTTCCGGCTCAGCCACTGTTGAGCCCATGTACCGGATCAAACTGAAAGGCCGTTCCCCAATACGACCTCCACCTCAGCGCACACCCCGGCCCCCGTCCGAAAGGTGTGAAACCGTGCGCAAAAATCACCACTAAAACCCGACACCTTATCACAGCCCATGCTCGTGTTGGTGCAAAGGGTTTGCGACAAAGCACGCGGCCCGAAAAACCCAATATCAAACACCAATGAAACTCATTCCGGTACATAACCACGAGGCCAAGGCTGATCGCATCGACAGATGCGGAGTTGAGTCACTGCAGTCCAATTTAGAGATGAGGACGGCAGTCGTTACGAAAAGCTAAGTAGACAACGGCAAAAGCGTAAGGACAGCTTACGACAGAAACAGGACCGAACCTGTCAATCACGTATCTGAGACGCGTGGACAGCACTTTAGGGTTCGAACTTTGCAAGGTCCTTTGGAATTCTGCGCTCTTTTAAAAGAGAACAGCTCATACCGCTTTAACGCGGCGGTGGAGGTCCTGAAAGGTGGCGGGAAGTTCTGCCGTTTCAATGCCTTCATAACCGTCCGGAAGAAAGACGCCTGCTTTCATTGATTGGGCGGAGCATCCCGATTGAACAGTCTCTCTCTCTCTCTCTCTCTCTTCGGCTCGAAAACGAAATCACTGGCGACCCCTTTTCGCCAGTGGATACTGGTCTCAGATCTTGAGTCTCTTCGTTTTTCGCGGATGGGTCATTGTCCCGGAGGAGAAAAGAAACCGCGCAGCAGCGTGATCTTGCCGTCCTCGTCGAACGTGAAGTGGTTGATTCCATCGAAGGAAACGGTTTGTCCATCTTGGGTCACGCCGCGTGCCGTCCATTTCGCGACCGCTTCATTGCCGACCACATGGACATAGCTTTCAAAGAGCCCAATGTCTCGAAACGCTTTTACGAAGCCTTCGCCCTGGGTGAGAATTGCTTCGGGCGTATCCTTGACGGGGAGACCGACCGGATCGTCAAGAACCGCGGTCGACGCGAATGCGGAAGCCCATTGTTTGGCATCCATACTGCGTGTGCCTTCAAAGTAGGCCTGAACCCATTCATGAACCAAAGTGGCAGCTTGTTTGTTTTTGCCGATGACGACCTCAGTGCGGACAATATCCTGCGCATTCGCGATTGTGGGCATGATGATGAGAACGGCCGTGATGAGAGCTTTGTGCAACATTCTTGAAGTTCCTTTCTAGTTGTCGGTTTTGGTTGTGCTGTCGGACAGAACGAGGGTTCCTTCTCCGGTATCGAACCCGTTTACGGAAGTGACCGTGAGCGTTCCTCGCGCGCCTTCAAACCGGCCCGTGCCACCGACGAACCGGCCGTCGACCACGAACCGGGTTTTGCTGCCTTCAAATTCAAGCTGTGTGGCGTCATAGGAGAGGTAAAGCCAGCCACTTCCAGGTGCGCTGCCGTCAATTTCATGCATATGAAACCGCATGATGCCGCTGAGGTTCGGGCCGTCTGGCGTCAACCGGAAGAGCGTTGCGGCGTCGAGGTGAGCGTTGCCGCTTGGTCCGTGTTCATCCTCGAAGCGGAACTGCCAGGCGCCGGTCAGGTGGCCGGCCCGACCGATGACGGATTGTGCCGGATCCATGATGTCGTGGGTTTCGCCGAAGGCATATCCGCCGGATATTTCGAAGTTCATTTCCGTTTGCTGTGCTGCGGCGGCACCTGTCATCAGCGCTGTTGCCACGAGAGCTGCAGTAGTCGATTTCATTGTAATCTCCAATTTCGCAACGGTACGTCTCGCATATATGCATTCAATATTTCTTTTCAATACGCAACGTTGCGTTTATTAAATGTAGTGGGGAGAATGAACATGAGCGAAACCAAAACACCTGCCCGTGGGCGCCCAAGGGACCTGAAGAGCCAAGAAGCGATATTGGATGCCGCTTTCAACGTCCTTCAAAGGGAAGGGTACACAGCAGCAACAATTGAACGGATCGCGGCTGAGGCAGGTGTTGCGAAGCAAACCATCTATCGCTGGTGGAAGGGAAAGGCGCCGCTCTTCATGGAAGTGTTGGCGCACAAAGCCCGGCAGGCGACGGAGCTTCCCGATACCGGAACCTTCGAACGGGATCTGGCAAGCCTCTTGACTGCAACGTTTGAGGCCGTTTCAACAGTTTTGAAGCCGCTTATGCGTGCGCTGGCTGCTGAACTTTTGCAGGACGAAACATTCGCTCAGGAAATGCGGGAGGTGTTTGTCGAGCGCAGGCGAGCCAATGTGACGATCTTGGTTGAAAGGGCGGTGGTGCGTGGCGATCTTCCGGTCGAGGCGGATGGCGACCTCGTGTCGGATATTGTCTTTGGGACGATGTGGTACAGGCTGATGTTTGACCACGCACCATTGGATAAAGAAGCTGCAGAAAGTCTGGCACGTGCAGCCGCACATGCAGTTCGGCCTAATCCATAATGATTTTCGTTCATCGTTTATCTTCAGGCGTTAAAGCTCGCGCTTTCCCCGGCGCCAAGCTGGCTCTTCACGTGATCGATGTCGCCAAGTACCCATAACGCCGAGAGCCTTCCTTCGGCTGCAGTAAAGAAAGCAGCGCCCGCCCATACGATTTCTTTGCCCGTCGCAGGGACGCCGAAAAACTCCGCCTGGTGGATGCCTCTGAAGAACATCCGCGCAGCGACGCGATTCTCCGTCGCGATCATATCCTTGATTATGCATTCGTAGTCACCGAGGGCTGCATGAACACCGCGCATATAATCGACGAAGCCTGATGCACTCGTTTTCTCCGGTCCGAGTGAGCCGCGAAACCGGAAATCTGGTGCGAGGATTTCATAGGCGACGTTCTCGTCCGCGCGGTTCCACATGTCTCGATAAAAACGCTCGACAAGGTCTTTCGGCATCGGTGTCATTTTCTCTCCTCTTCGATCATATCGCCCGCGCATCGCATAACTGTTTTAACGGCCTGCTATGGAATCCCCTAGCTTGACGTTCCCTCGAAGTCGCATTCGGATGGGCCTATCGTCGCGATACTAAAACCGAAAACCAGGCGCTGCGAAGATCAGCGTACCGGTGGCCGCAAAGACCGAGGGTTTCATATGAATGCCATTGTCTCTGTTATCCGCAGCACTGGACTGGCGGCGGGTGTTCTGACCGCCATGGTTTTGTCGCAGCCGACCGGCGCTCAAGAAAACCGCCCGGCTGAGGCATCTCTGTCATGGACCTATTCTGAAGGAACGCCGAGCGTAACAGCAGGCACCATGCTGGCGGTCAGCGGCCTGCCGCGCGGATATCAAGGAAATGCCCTCGCGGTGGGGAAGGATGGCGACGAATATCCGTTGGATGTGATCTTCGAGAAAGACGCGCTCGATGAAGATGGCGAGCCGCTTGAGTACTGGGTTATGATCCCGATGCCAAAGGGGAGGCCGAGCGTTTCGGATACCTATCGGATAACCTTCGACGGGCTAAACGAGGCTGCACCCCTATTGGTCGAAGTCAAAGGCGTGCGAGGCGTTGAAGGGGCGACAACGAAACTGGTCCGGGAGCTGACACGGAGCGTTTATCGCGACCTCGTCGACCGCGACATTGATCCGATCGAATTGCTCTCAGATGCGGCTGCCAACGCGGACGCAATCCCGCCCGAATTGATCCCGGCTGTTACCATTCTGCGGATCTACCGGTTTGCCGGAGACGGCGATCCTTCCGTCTCTTTTCTACGTGATGGCAGTGTTCCCGAGTGGATCATTGATTCTGGTGCGAATCCACGAAGTGCGCGCCGCGCCTTTGACTCTTACGCGACGGCGCTTCTTCAAGATCGCGGCATCCTAAACGCCGAGGATGCGGATCCGCCGGGGTTTCAGCGCATCAATTATGGTTCTGTCAAACACGGCGGCACAGTCTCCGAGGCCGTCTACCGCCCCGCGCAAAGCCTCTTCTCGGGCCGGGCAACGAGGGTCAGCTCCGGATTGGAAAGCTATGCCCGGAAACTAACACCGACCACGCCACGGATAAGGTCAATCGGCGATATCGGTCCGGCCATAGAAGCGGGACGCGAGCGGGAACGCTATTTGAATGTGACCGTCAAAGCGGGGAAGGACACATTGAAGCTGGCGGAATGGACGATTGGCTTTCACCCGGGAGTCGGAGCAGGTATCGCAATTATCGATGGTTTTGCCACCATGCATCAGCAGCACCAAAAAGCACTCCTCCATCGATACCCGAAAAAGGTCGCCATTATCGGAAGCCGTAAGCCGGGACGCTCAATGTTGGCCGATGATGAGACAGCGACGAAAGTTCAAGCGGCGCTCATGGCCTATGGAGAACCCTATCGGGTACTCCTTGCGCAGGATGGTGCTGATGCTGCAATAGGCGGGATCGGCATGGCAAAAGCGGGGTTCGATATCCTGACGAAAGCCAATAAGAACGCTAAGTTTGCGCAAAAGGCCTTAAGTTTTGCTGAGGGAAGATACATCGACCTCTTCAAAAGGTCCGTCGAAGATCAAGAGAAGAAGGCCGACAAGAAAAAGCAAGCAACCGTCCTCAAAACAATTCCCGGTCGCAAGTGGGGGCCGTTTGAGATAACCGATAGCGATATCGGCCCCTATTTCGGTCTCTTCTATGAAGGGTCCTGGAAAGCACAGCCACAGTCCCTGACAAATAACATTTGCTGGAACGGCGACCGGTTCGCGAAGGCTGAACTTTTCGTGCGGCCGAGCGCTTTTGCGGGGCTCAAGGAAACTAAGAATTTCATTTGGCCGGTGCGTGAACCGCAACTTGCCCTATCGAGCGCGAAAAATGTCATCGATTTCGATGAGAGTACAAGAATAACCTCTCGATTTGCAGGGTCAGAACAAAACGCTGTCACGTTTTACCCTCCGAACATTGGAGGGCTCAGCGGTATTACAGACACTGAAGCGACTTACACCGCGCCCGCCTATCAGGGCAAATGTGTGGAAACCGCAGTTGTGACTGCATCCTATCCAAAGGATGAAAGCCGGATCTGTGCGGCCGCACCGAGGTCGAACGATGTCGTGGTCGTTGCCCGCCCCGACTGGCAGGTCAAGACCCCATCTGTCTTCGCCTGCAAACCGGGCAAGACCATCACGTTCACTGCTACGCATCCAGATCGGCCGGTTCAGTGCAAACTCACCGGCCCAGGCCAGCTTACAATGTCCGGAAACAATGGGCGCTACGTCTGTCCGACCCGTTTTAACCGCGCTGCCCACATTGATTGTTTCACCGGAGAAGACGAGACTGTCTGTTCGCCGCGCATCGACATCAATCAGCGTCTTGCGAAATTCGGAGCCTTTCTCGAAATAGACGGGCTAAGGAAAGACGGTGTCGCGAGCAATGTCGATGGTCTGCGATTGATCGGTCTCAATCCGGATCCGGACGATGCCGATCAGATCATTGCCCGCAACGAGCCTTTGATGGCGATTGCTCTCGGCGGCTTCTTTCCGGGTATGGATGCCCTCAACGATGACGACGATCTCCCCCAGTCCGGCGGCATTGTGGCGGGTGGCGGGGGTGGCGGCCCGGAAGTCGAGGATGAAGATTTTCACCTCGCCCCGCGAAACGGCAAATATCACCGGTCTCTCAGGTTGGTACCGCAATCTGTGGTGCCGGATCTCTGGCAGGACTCGATCTCTTACTCCAACACTTACGTCGATGAATCCGACGATCCCCGGCAACGCCGCAAAGTGTCCGGCGCACTCGACCTCAGCCTCTCATCATCGGAAGAAGGCATCTTCAACTATCAGGGAAGCGGCGAGTTTTCGTTGACGGTCGGTGAGCCGTCCCGTTTGCCGGAACCGAACAAATACGATTTGCCAATTATCAGTCGCACGATGCTCGTGACGAAGATCAAGGTCACCACTGACACGAAATTGTCGGTCCGCATGCAAACCCAGACAAGCGGTTATGTCGGTGTTCAGTTTGCGCCGGTCATCCTCATGGAACGAACCTTTCCCGTGACGATGGTGAGCGGCATGCACATGATGATGCCGGACCTCAACGAGCCGCACGCGCTCTTCGCACCATCATTGATTGAGCATGAAATGATGCTGCCGGGACCACCGGAAGGCTATAAAACCGTCGAATATGCGCTGATAACGACCACCGCCGCTCGACCGAAGCTTCAAAAGGCTGGCGGCAACATGTTGTCCGGCAGTTTCAACTGGAGCGGTCAACTCACATTGAAGACCGAACCGATCCGCACGGCCTCGACCAAGACGCCGAAGCTCGATATCGACTACGATGATGCCATCCGGGAGGCCGAGAAGCTTGAGGATTACCTGAACGACAACGAGTGGGATCCGGACAAAGACTACAATATCGATGGTGAAGATGAGTCCGTTCCCGATCTCGATGGGCTGTTGCAGGATGCCGAGGCTCTCGACCGTTATCTTAACCGCGATGACGCCGTGCGCGGCGGCAACTAACGCATTTCGGACAGGGAAAGGATCTATCTGTCCCGCTGCATTCTTCTCTTGACCTAAAGCCGCTTCAGGTCGCTATGACCGGGTTAGAAAGGTCACAGGTCATGAAGATTGCTGAAATTGCGGAAGAAACCGGGCTTACCATCTCCACCATTCGGTACTATGAGAAATCGGGCCTTTGCCCGCCCATCGCACGGGGAGCGGATGGCAATCGCCGTTTTTCGGCAGGAGACCTTGACTGGTTGCGGCTCCTCTCATCACTTCGAGAAACAGGTATGCCGAACGCGGAGATGAAAGCGTTTGCAGCACTTTACCGCCAGGGCGAAAAGACAATCCCCGAACGCAAGAACGCGCTCTTGAAGCACAGAGACAGGCTCTTCGAAAGCCAGGCGGCACTCGATCGCTGCCGCGCCATCCTGGACCGCAAGCTCACCAGATATGATGAGATAATCGAGGATCGGTCATGAGGGTCATCGTTGTCGGTGCAAACGGTGATATCGGGCGGGCCGTGACCGAAGAGCTCGGTAAACGGCATGAGATTGTTTCCGTTGGTCGTAAGAGTGGCGACTATCAGATCGATATCTCAGATTTTTATGACGTAAGGGGCTTATACCGGTCGGTCGGAGTGTTCGAGGCCGTTGTATCTTGCGCCGGGGACGCGACTTTCGTGCCGTTGCAAGAATTTACGCAAACGACCTTCATGGTGGGTTTGCAGCAAAAGGTCATGGGTCAGATCAACCTCGTTCTGGCAGGTCTTGAGCTGATCGCCGAGGCCGGTTCATTCACGGTCACGAGCGGTGTCCTCGACCGCGATCCGATCAAGAACGGCACCAACGCTGCAACAGCAAACGGTGCTCTTGCCGGCTTCGTGAAGGGCGCCGCAATTGAGATGCCGCGTGGACTTCGGGTGAATGTCGTCAGTCCCGGTCTTTTGGAAATTTTCGAACCGCGCTACGGCGCCTGGTTTCCAGGTCACAAACCGGTTTCATCCGCTGATGTCGCGAGAGCTTATGCGAAAAGCGTCGAGGGAGCGCTGACTGGCCAGGTCTTCATCGTCGAATAGGCGTGATCGTTCGTGTCAGACAGAGCCGCAAGATCTGTTTCACGCTACAGACTGCGTAACGCAGTAGCTTGCGCAGATTTCGGAAAGCGCGGTTGGCTTGCCGTATTTGTAACCTTGCAGCGTATGGCAGCCGATTTCTTTCAAGATGCGTTCATGATCGTCAGTCTCAACCCCCTCGGCCGTTACAAGCATGCCAAGCGCCCAGGCAAGGTCGACCACGCATTTTACTATGGCAATCGAATGTGCTGAGGAGGTTCCGTTGCCGATCCTGCTGACGAAGGACCGGTCAATCTTCACCTTGCTAAACGGAAAATCATGGATGTAGCTGAGGCTTGAATAGCCGGTTCCGAAATCATCAAGAGCAATACCGACGCCGCTTGCGGTAAGCTCGTTAATGACCTTGCGCGCGCCGTCCGCATCATTGATGAGCGTGTTTTCGGTGATCTCAAGCTCAAGACGTTTCGGATTGAAACCGGTCCGTTCCAGAGCGCTCCTTACCATCTGAACGAAACCGGGATCGCGCACCTGAACCGGCGAGACGTTGACGGACAGGAACAGATCTTTCCACGGACTGAGTTGCTGGAGTGCGGTCTCAAGCACCCAGGCGCCGAGATCGATAATGAAGCCGCATTCTTCTGCGATAGAAATGAACTCGTCCGGCCTGACCAGGCCGAGCCGCGGATGCTCCCATCGGACAAGGGCTTCCACGCCCATAATGGTATCGTTGGCACTGCAGACGATGGGCTGGTAAACCACCCGCAGTTCATTGTTGTCTATCGATTTGACGAGTTCGCGTTCAAGCCGGGTGCGTTCAATCGTGTTCAGTTCAAAGACGGGTTCAAAGAGTACCGGTGCGCCCGCGTGATCGGTCTTTCCGCGATACATGGCAATATCGGCGCGGCGGACAAGCGTCTCGACGTCGTCTCCATGATCTGGAGCGATGGCGACACCAATCGCGGCTCCGGTTATAACCGATTGGCCGCCCATCGCGATGGGCGCGCTCAAGCTCTCATAAAGGATCTCGGCAATCGTCAGCGCATGACCGGTGCCTTCGACCGGAAGAAGGGCGATGAATTCGTCACCGCCGATCCGGGCTACGAAGGCATCGGTCCCAAATGAGCCTTGAAGAATGTTTGCCACACGACGAAGGAGATCGTCGCCGTATTTGTGCCCGAGCGTGTCATTGACGAGTTTGAAGCGGTTCAAATCGATAAAAAAGGCCGCGGTCGGCTTTTCGCTCGCCAGGAGTTCCCGTTTTTCTTTGAAAGCATTGAACTTTGCCCGGTTTCCAAGCCCGGTCAGAGTGTCGTGATAGGCAATATGAACAGCCTTGGCTTCGCTGTCTTTGAGTTTCTCGAGAGCTTCCTTGGCTTCCGTCACATCCGTCATGGAGGCGACTGCGCCGATAAGCGTTCCGTCCTGGCATTTAAGTGGTGTTCCCTGCGCAACGACGGCCCGTCTTGGCAGATCATTCGGTGCGATGACGAGGTTCTGATCGATAACCCGCTCGCCGGAGAGCGCGCGGAAGAGCGGAATACGTTCGGTCGCCAGCGGTGTTGCGCCGTCCGCTTCGAAGAGGCTGTAGAAGGAGGCGCACTCTTCTCGCGGAAGATCTTCAACATCAAGACCGTGGATGGCCTTGGCCTGCTTGTTGAAAAGCGTGAGGCGTCCATTCTGATCGCAGGCGATGATTCCGTCTTTGACGTTTTCAAGAACTGCATTGATCAGTTCGTTCTGGCGTTCCGCCTCGAGCCGCGCCGTGACCTGTTCGGTAATGAGAGCCGCCGAGATAACAGCGCCCTCAATTTGGCCGTCATCACCGTGCCACGGTTTCATTTCCCATTTGAAATATTCGATCGATCCGTCCTTGAGACGAAGAATATCTTCGATGCGACCTGCCTCTTTCCCGGCCAGGACGTCATAAAACGCTTCCAGCCAATCATCGCGGCCGCGGATTGAGAGGATAAAGTTTTCCTGATTTCCTTGTTGGAAAACACCGCTTTGCAGGTCTGTCCAAAGATCCGATCTGACACGGTAGTATCCGTCTCGACCGACGAGAGCCATTGCGAGCGGCACGTTTTCGATTAGCGCATGAAGGTCGTTGCTTGCCGCTTTTGCCTTGGCTTCCGCTTCTTCGCGCGTTGCGATTTCGGCTTCGAAAGCGCGTGTGGATATCCGCATTTCCATATGATCGACGATCATAGCCGCGATATCCTGAAGGAGCGCCTTGTCGGATGCCGAGAAACCGGAACGCGGCTCTCTGTCGACGATGGCGACAGAACCCACAATGTGCCCGTTGGGGGCGATGAGCGGGGCGCCGCAATAAAAACGGATATGGGGCGGGCTGGTAACGAGCGGATTGTCCTTAAAGCGCTCGTCTGCGGAAGCGTCCGGTATGCAGGTGATCTGCTGGTCGAGGATCGTGTAAGCGCAGAACGCCAGGTCCCGGGGAGTTTCGCTGACATCGAGACCGCAGGTAGCCTTGAACCATTGACGGTCGCGATCGATCATCGAAATCAGAGCAATATCGGTATTGAACTGTTTCGAGATGAACTTGGTGATCGTGTCAAAGGTTCTTTCCGGACCGGTATCCAGAATCTGATAACGTCGGAGCGTTTCAAGACGCTCGGATTCATAGGCGGGTACACGAGCAGGAATCATTGTAGCCACACAAATATAGTTAAACCATGTCAAAGTATGACAATAGTCTTAAGAGCCCCCGCGCTCTTTTATTTACAAAAATACTTAAGTGAAGTTCGTATTCATTCAGTTAATATTTGTGGCGTGAGGTCTGTCACGGGTGTTCCGTAACGGACGGCCAAACGGCAGGTTGGCGAGTTGGCATTCAATGATCGGATTGAGGGCGTTGCAGGCCGTAATCGAACCGATTGCGCGTATCCCTCATCAGGAAAATCATTGTTTCTGCGATGGCCAGATTGAGCGCCCATGCAAGTCCCATCGCGATATCGCGCGAAAAGCCGGTGAGTTCTGTGCTGAAGACAAGAATCCAGCCGATACCGAAGATAGCTTGCGTGGAAGCGCCCTGACCGATTGCGTAAGCGCGCAGCATTGCCGATCGATGGGCGGAAACATTGCCGCCCCTGACCGAGGCAACGGCCCATAGGATCTGCGCTGCCATGAAGAGACCGACACCAATCCGTATCCAGTAAAGGAGCGGGCCTTGTAGACTATCGGGGAATTGGAAGACGTGGGTCATCCAGAGGCCTGACAACGCACTGATAAGCCCGGAAGTTGCAACCAGCCTGCCGAGCATCCGATGGAGGCGAGGGGAGCGTCGCCGGACGCTCGGCAGGAACTGGACTGCACCGATCATACAAAACACAAAGCTTGCAGCGATATGAATGAGGATCGGTAGCGGGGCATCGAGCGCGCGCGGATTTGCGGGGACAAGTGCAAACCCGCCCGCAAGCTCGATGATCCGGAAAAGCCCGCCAAAGGCCGGTACAAAGGAATAGAGGAAGATCGCGAGGAGCAGCATCCATTCACGGGTGGAGAGTATGGTCATGGCTGGACTTTCCGACTTGCTGGGTGAGGGGGCGGTTATTTTCGCCCGATGCCGATCCACGCTTTCGCACTGAGATGCCTTGGAAACGGTCCGGCATTCTCTTCCAGATGGCGCACGGCGCGACGGGACTTCTCACGCCAGGCCTCCGCGGTGGTTTTGGATTTCAAAACTGCGATCGGCTCAGAGCCGCGCTCCATCGCTGCCCAGAATTCCCGTGCGGTCGGAAAGGTTGCTCCGTGCTCTACGGCGCGGATTTCAACTTCATGAAATCCGGCTTCGACCATCTCGGCTTCCAGGATTTCGGGATCGGAAAGCGAAGGGATCGCGCCCATCGCATCCGGCAGGTCCGGCGCAATCTCCAGAAGCGCCTGCCACAGGTTGAAAATGAGTGACGACTGAGACATCGGCGCCCAGCTCGAAACGCAAGCATATCCGCCGGGCTTCACGGTCCGGCGCATTTCCTTGTAACCCGTCTCGCGGTCCGGGAAGAACATGAGGCCAAACATGGAGAAAGCCGCATCGAACGTTGCATCATCGAATGGCAGGTCCTGACCGTCGCCCTTGTGCGTGCTGATCGTGTTGAGGCCGTCAGCGGTAATTCGGCTCTCAAGATGTCTCAGCATGTTCGTCGAGAAATCGAGTGCTGAGACCGATACGCCTTTTCGTGCTGCGATCAGAGACA
>JBCDCZ010000079.1:0-16202 GCA_039180865.1 Pseudomonadota bacterium
GGCCGCCGACAGGATCACCCCGGTCGTTGCAAGCACGGCAACCCAGGTGTTCGCCTTGAAAGCCCCCATCAAAGTGAGAAACTCGCCAACGAAACCGCTGGTTCCAGGAAGGCCCACATTCGCCATCGTGAAGATCATAAAAGCGACCGCATAAAACGGCATTCGGTTCACAAGGCCGCCATAGGCAGCGATTTCGCGGGTGTGCATGCGATCGTAGATCACGCCGACACACAGGAAGAGCGCGCCGGAAACGAGACCGTGCGAGAGCATTTGGAAAATGCCGCCCTGAATGCCCTGCTCATTCGCAGCGAATATGCCCATCGTCACGTAGCCCATGTGGGCGACCGATGAATAGGCAATCAGTTTCTTGATATCCTCCTGCATGAGCGCCACGAGCGATGTGTACACGATTGCAATCACAGACAGGGCGAACACGAGCGGAGCAAAATCGTCTGATGCAAGGGGGAACATCGGCAGCGAGAACCGCAGGAAGCCGTATCCGCCGAGCTTCAAAAGAATACCGGCAAGAATGACAGAACCCGCGGTCGGCGCTTCAACGTGCGCATCCGGAAGCCAGGTGTGGACCGGCCACATCGGCATCTTGACGGCAAAGGACGCGAAGAACGCAAGCCATAGCCAGGTTTGCATATTGGCCGGGAAATCATGCGCCAGAAGTTCGCGGATATCGGTGGTTCCCGCCTCCCAGTACATCGCCATGATGGCAAGCAGCATGAGAACTGAGCCAAGCAGCGTGTAAAGGAAGAATTTGAACGATGCGTAGATCCGGCGTTTGCCACCCCAGACCCCGATAATGATGAACATCGGGATGAGACCGGCCTCGAAGAACACATAGAAAAGAACAAGATCCAAGGCGCAGAAGACGCCGATCATCAGCGTTTCGAGCACAAGGAACGCGATCATGTATTCCTTGACGCGCGTCGTCACAGCCTCCCAGCTAGCTAGGATGCAGAACGGCATGAGGAAGGTCGTCAGAATGACGAAGAGCATGGAGATTCCGTCGACCCCCATGCGATAGCCGATAGAGTTGCCGAGCCAGGCTGTCTCTTCAACCATCTGGAAACCCGGGTTTGACGGGTCGAAATTGAGCCAGATGCCAAGAGAGAGAAGGAATGTAACGACGGTCGTAATCAACGCGATGAAGCGAATGTTCTGCCTTGCAATCGCATCATCACCGCGAACGATCAGCACCATGATGACGCCGATCAGCGGCAGAAAGGTGACCGTGGACAAAATCGGAAATGACATGACGTTTACCTGAAGCCCCCGTAACCGCCTTAGAACATCGACCAGGTGACGAGGAGCGCGACCCCGATCATCATGGCAAACGCGTAGTGGTAGATGAATCCTGACTGCAACTTCACAATCCGATTGGTCATGTCGAGGACGCGAGCGGATATCCCGTCCGGACCGAAGCCGTCGATTAGCCAGCCATCACCGCGTTTCCAGAAGAACCGCCCGACCCACATTGCGGGACGTACGAACAGGAAGTCGTAGAGTTCGTCGACGTACCATTTGTTGAGCAGAAACTTGTAGAGCTGGGGCTGCGCCTCTGCGACCTGTTTTGGAAGCTCCGGGCGGGCAATGTAGAACCAATAGGCAAGCCCGAGACCGATCACCATCATGATCGTTGCAGCCGATTTTACGATGAACGGAACATCATGGAAGTCGTGCATCACATGATTGGTTGGTGCTGTGAAAAGCGCATCTTTCCAGAAAGCACCGTAGCCGTGATAAACCATGCTGTCGTAAAACATCATGCCCGCGAAAACCGAGCCAACCGCAAGAATAAGCAGAGGAACCGTCATGACCGGCGGCGATTCATGGACGTGGCTCATGACGGAAGCCGGAGCACGCGGCTTCCCGTGGAATGTCATGAAAATCAGACGCCACGAATAGAAACTTGTCAGAAGAGCGGCGGTCACCGTAGCGGCAAAGGCAAACCATGCCGCTGAGTTTTGGTATATGCCGTCCTCGTTGTAGCCGACAGCGTAGGCAGCCTCGATAATCGCGTCCTTGGAGAAGAAACCGGCGGTCCCGATATAAAGCCCCGGCAACCCGACCCCCGTGAGCGCAAGCGTGCCGATCAGCATCATCCAATAGGTGATTGGAATATGCTTTGCGAGACCACCCATTTTCCGCATGTCCTGCTCGTCAGAAACGGCGTGGATGACAGAACCGGCCCCAAGGAAGAGAAGCGCCTTGAAGAAGGCGTGGGTAAAGAGATGGAAGATCCCAATTGAATAGGCACCAACACCCAGTGCTACGAACATGTAGCCAAGCTGTGAACAGGTTGAGTAAGCGATTACGCGTTTGATATCGTTTTGAACAAGGCCCACGGTAGCAGCAAACAACGCCGTAAACGCGCCCATGAAGGTGACGAATATGAGCGCGGTTTGGGAGAGCTCAAACACCGGTGACATACGCGCGACCAGGAAGACACCCGCCGTCACCATTGTCGCCGCGTGGATAAGCGCGGAAACCGGTGTCGGTCCCTCCATCGCATCGGGCAGCCAGGTGTGAAGAATGAACTGCGCCGATTTCCCCATGGCACCCATGAAGAGAAGCAGGCAGGTGACCGTAAGCGCCGTATCGAGGGCAAGCTCATAGCCGATGAAATTGATGACCGGTTCGCCGGCAAGCACCTGCCCTTCACTATCAATCATGCCTGATGCGGTCGAAAAGATCGTCTCGAATTGCACAGAGCCAAAGATATAGAAGGTTGCAAAGATACCAAGTGCGAAACCGAAATCGCCGACGCGGTTCACGATGAAGGCTTTCATGGCCGCCGCATTCGCAGACGGCTTGTGATACCAAAAGCCGATCAGCAGATAGGACGCAAGACCAACGCCCTCCCAGCCGAAGAACATCTGAACGAGATTGTCTGCCGTCACCAGCATCAGCATCGCAAATGTAAAGAGCGACAGATAGGCGAAAAACCGCGATCTGTGCGGATCGTGGTGCATGTACCCGATCGAATAGATATGAACGAGCGCCGAGACGGTGGTGACGACGACCAGCATGACGACGGTCAGGGTATCGATACGGAACGCCCAATCGGCAATGAAGTCACCCGATTCAATGAACCTGAGTACCGGCACAGTAAAAGCTTCGCGTTCGCCAAAGCCGACCTGAATAAAAGCCACCCAGGACAGGATCGCAGAGACGACAAGGAGGCCGCTTGTGATGTATTCGGATGCCTTATCGCCAATTACACGTCCGAAAAGCCCCGCGATCAGAAAGCCAAGAAGCGGCAGGAAAACGATCAGGTGGTACATGGCCCCTTAGCCTTTCATGGCATTGATGTCTTCAACGGCGATGGAGCCGCGGTTGCGGTAAAAGGCAACGAGGATGGCAAGGCCGATGGCTGCCTCGGCAGCAGCTACGGTGAGGATGAAGAGCGCAAAAATCTGCCCGACGAGGTCGCCCAGATGCGCGGAAAACGCGACGAGATTGATGTTGACGGCAAGCAGAATGAGTTCCACCGACATGAGAATGATGATGACATTCTTCCGGTTGACGAAAATCCCGAACACACCGATCGTGAAAAGGATCGCTCCGAGCGTCAGGTAATGAGATAGTCCGATTTCCATACCTCTCAGAGCCCCTTTCCGCTTTCGACCTTGACGACCTCGATTGCCGTTTCGCGGTTACGCGCAACCTGACGGGCAATATCCTGGCGTTTGACGCCTTCCTTGTGGCGGAGCGTGAGAACAATGGCTCCAATCATCGCGACAAGAAGCACGAGCCCTGCCGCCTGGAAGAAATAGACATATTTCGTATAGAGGAGTTGGCCGAGCGCCCGTGTGTTATCGACCTCATTGAGATCCGGTGTTGGCGCTCCGAAGGTGCCCTGGACCTCCGGCGCAACGATCTGCCCCCCGAGAACGATGACGAGTTCTGCAAGAAGGACGACCGCCACGAAGCCGCCAACGGGCACATAGTTCAAAAAGCCCTGCCGTAACTCGACGAAGTCGACGTCAAGCATCATCACCACGAAGAGGAAGAGAACCGCGACGGCGCCGACATAAACGATCACCAGGATCATCGCGATGAATTCCGCGCCAAGAAGCAGGAAAAGCGCTGCTGAATTGAAGAAAGCCAGGATCAGAAAAAGGACCGAATGAACTGGGTTACGGGCGGAAATGACCATCAGGGCCGACCCGACGGTAATTGCCGAAAACATATAGAAGAAAAAGGCCTGCAGTCCCATGGTTCGGTTCCTAGCGATAAGGCGCGTCGAGCGCGATGTTCTGGGCGAGCTCGCGCTCCCAGCGCGCTCCGTTCTCAAGGAGCTTGTCCTTGTCGTAGTAGAGTTCTTCGCGCGTTTCGGTCGCAAATTCGAAGTTCGGACCCTCGACAATCGCGTCGACCGGGCAGGCTTCCTGGCAGAAGCCGCAATAGATGCACTTCACCATGTCAATGTCATAGCGCGTCGTGCGGCGGGTCCCGTCATTGCGCCGGGGTCCTGCTTCGATGGTGATCGCCTGTGCCGGGCAGATGGCCTCGCACAGCTTGCACGCAATGCAACGTTCTTCGCCATTCGGATATCGGCGAAGGGCATGTTCCCCCCGAAACCGTGGGCTGATCGCACCTTTTTCATAAGGATAGTTGATCGTTGCCTTTGCCTTAAAGAAGTAGCGCATGGACAGAACGATTGCGCCCACAAACTCCTTGAGGAAGAGTGATTTACCAGCCTGAACCAGTCCGGACATTGTCTAAAGGCCTCCAAGCCTTCGGTTAAGCGGCAGGGGCCCCCGGTCCCCATCCAGTCAGCATCAGGACGAGGGCGACGAAGAACACCATGAAGAGTGAGATTGGCAGAAAGACCTTCCAGCCAAGGCGCATCAACTGATCGTAGCGATAGCGCGGTACGAAGGCTTTCACGAGAGATACGAAGAAGAATACAAGACAAACTTTGAGGAAGAACCAGACGACACCTGGGATCCAATTGAACGGCGCGACATCCACTGGCGGCAGCCAGCCACCCAGGAACAGTGTCGTCGTCAAAGCGCACATGAAGACGATTGCCGCGTACTCGCCGAGCATGAACATCACATACGGGGTGGAAGAATATTCGACCATGAACCCGGCAACGAGTTCCGATTCAGCTTCCGGAAGATCGAATGGCGGGCGGTTCGTCTCTGCAAGGAGAGACACGAAAAAGATGATGAAAAGCGGGAACAGCGCAAGGAAATGCCAATCGAGGAACGAAGGCGGCAGACCAAGCATCGTCCCTAGCCCATTCTGCTGTGCCAGCACAATCGCCGACAGGTTCAGTGAACCGACGCAAAGCAGAACCGCAATGATCACGAAGCCCATAGAGACTTCGTAGGAGATCATCTGAGCGGCGGACCGCAACGCGCCCATGAACGGATATTTCGAATTCGACGCCCATCCACCCATAATCACGCCGTAGACTTCAAGCGACGACAGCGCGAAAACGAACAGAATACCGACGTTGATATCCGCAATGACCCAGTTCTCATTGACCGGGATGACGCACCAGACCGCCAGACCCAGCGTTACTGTGACCAGTGGTGCTAGCAGGAACACCGTCTTGTTGGCACCCGCCGGTATAATCGGTTCTTTGACGACGAATTTCAGCGCGTCCGCGAAAGCTTGAAGGAGTCCCCATGGTCCGACAACATTCGGCCCTCTGCGGAGCTGAACCGCTGCCCAGATTTTGCGGTCTGCATAGGTTGAGTAAGTGACAGCGAGAAGGACACCCACGAGGAGCAGCAAACTTTGACCGATAATAATCGCGGCTGTCAGCAGATATGCGCCTAACGTTTCCATATTACTCTGCCGCCTCCACTTTTAGGCCTTTTGCAAGCTGCGAACACTCGGCCATGACCTTGGATGCCCGGGCAATCGGATTGGTGAGGTAATAGTCGGCAATCGGACCTTCGAAGGGACCGCCAGACATCGCTTTGTCGCCCTTGGCCAATGCGCCGACAGAAGCTGGGTCAGCCGCCGCGATATCGCCCAAAACCGAGAGATGCGGATGGGTCTCGAAAAGGACTGCGCGCAACGCTCCGAGTGTGTCGAACGGAAGCGTCTTGTCCAGGTGCGCTGAAAGTGCGCGCAAGATCGCCCAATCTTCGCGTGCATCACCCGGCGGGAAACCGGCGCGCGCCGCCATCTGCGCACGCCCTTCCGTGTTCACATAAATCGCTGATTTCTCAGTATAGGCCGCCCCCGGCAAAATGACGTCTGCCGCATGGGCTCCGCGATCGCCATGGGATCCAACATAGACTTTGAACGCGTCACCGAATGAATGAAGGTCAATTTCATCAGCGCCTAGTAGGAATAGAACCTGAACTTCGCCTGCCATCTCGCCGGCAGACAACCCGCCCTCGCCTGGCACGAAACCAATATCGAGACCGCCCACCATTGAAGCAGCGTTTTGGACGAGACCAAATCCGTTCCAATCCTCGCTCACGGCACCGCATGCTTCCGCCAATGCAGCGGCATTTGCAAGGATAGCTGAGCCGTCGTCTCGTGCTGTCGCACCCGCGCCAACGAGGATCAGCGGACGTTCAGCCGATGAAAGCGTTTTAAAGAAAGCGCCCTTTCCAGAAGCGAGCTGGCTCAGTGTCTCCGGACCAGCACCGAGATAGTCATACTCGTAGGTGAGATCAGCAGCCTCGCCGATGAGCCCGATTTTCAAACCGCCATCAGATGCCCGCCACGCCTTGCGGATGCGGGCATTCAGGAGAGCCGCCTCGTAGCGGGGGTTCGAACCGATGATCAAAATGGCATCGGCTTCTTCAATGCCTTCGATCGTCGGATTGAAGATGTAACCGGCTCGTCCGCCCGATGGATCAATCACTTCGCCGCGCTGGCGGCAATCGATATTTGCCGATCCCAATGCTTCCATCAGATGTTTTGCAGCAAACATCTCTTCAACACCGGCAAGATCACCTGCAATCGCTCCGATCGCGGTTCCGTCGGCGGACTTCACCTTGTCAGCAATGACTGCAAAGGCATCCTGCCATGAGGCGGGCGTCAATCGCCCACCATTCCGGATGTATGGCCGATCCAACCGTTGCGCGCGCAGGCCATCCCAGATGAAGCGTGTTTTGTCGGAGATCCACTCCTCGTTGATCTCTTCGTTGAGGCGCGGCATGATCCGCATAACTTCGCGGCCCCGCGTGTCGACCCGGATTGCCGAACCGAGCGCATCCATCACATCGATACTCTCGGTTTTGTTGAGCTCCCAGGGGCGAGCCTTGTCCTGGTACGGTCTCGAAGTGAGCGCTCCGACAGGGCAAAGGTCGATGACATTCCCCTGAAGTTCGGAGGACATCGCGCTTTCAAGATAAGTCGTAATCTCGGCGTCTTCTCCGCGCCCGATAAGACCAAGATCGGAAATACCGGCGATCTCCGTCGTAAAGCGGACACAGCGCGTACAGTGGATGCAGCGGGTCATCTTGGTGCGAACAAGCGGCCCGATATATTTGTCTTCAACGGCGCGCTTGTTCTCGTGGAACCTTGATCCGTCCATGCCATAGGCCATGGCCTGATCCTGAAGATCGCACTCGCCGCCCTGGTCGCAGATCGGGCAATCCAGCGGATGGTTGATGAGAAGAAACTCCATCACCCCTTCCCTGGCTTTCTTGACCATCGGCGTTTTCGTAAAGATCTCCGGTGGTTGCCCCTCCGGTCCGGGTCTCAAATCCTTGACACCCATGGCACACGAGGCTGCCGGTTTCGGAGGGCCACCCTTAACTTCGACAAGGCACATGCGGCAGTTACCCGCGACTGACAGACGGTCGTGGAAGCAGAAGCGGGGTACTTCAGCACCCGCCGCCTCACACGCCTGAAGCAGGGTAAAATGATCCGGAACTTCGATTTCCGTACCGTCTACGACGATCTTCGCCATGATCTTACTCCGCCGCCTCCCTGACTGCGCCGTCCTTCGTGGAGCGGTAGGTGTAGCTGTCGATACGCTCTTCAATCACATGCCGGTAGTGCCGGATCAGACCCTGGATTGGCCAGGCTGCCGCATCGCCGAGCGCACAGATCGTGTGCCCTTCGACCTGCTTTGTCACGTCAAAGAGCATGTCAATTTCGCGTTTTTCAGCACGGCCGTCGGCCATTCTGGTCATGACGCGCCACATCCAGCCTGTACCCTCGCGACACGGGGTGCACTGGCCGCAGCTTTCGTGCTTGTAGAAGTAAGAGAGCCGGGCAATGGCGCGGATAATGTCGGTAGACTTATCCATTACGATAACCGCCGCGGTGCCCAGACCTGACTTGAGATCGCGCAGGCTGTCAAAGTCCATCGGGCAATCAAGAATTTCTTCAGCCGGAACACAAGGCACAGACGAACCGCCTGGAATAACCGTTAAAAGATTATCCCAACCGCCGCGCATTCCACCGCAATGCTTTTCGATCAATTCACGGAACGGAATACTCATCGCCTCTTCAAAAGTCGCCGGCTGATTAACATGGCCGGAAACGCAGAAGAGCTTGGTTCCCTTGTTGTTTTCAGCTCCGAAACTTGCAAACCATTCCGGGCCGCGTCGCAGGATCGTCGGTGTGACAGCAATCGATTCGACGTTGTTGACCGTGGTCGGAGCGCCATAAAGCCCGACATTGGCCGGAAATGGCGGCTTCAGGCGTGGTTGGCCTTTCTTGCCTTCAAGGCTCTCAAGAAGGGCGGTTTCCTCGCCGCAAATATAGGCACCGGCGCCGTGGTGAACGTAGAGGTCGAAATCCCAGCCCGAACCGCAGGCGTTTTTACCAAGGAACCCGGCGTGATAGGCTTGTTCGATTGCCGCTTCCAGACGCTCCCGCTCGCGGATGAATTCACCACGGACATAGATATATCCCGCATGCGCTCCCATTGCGAAACCGGCGATCAGACATCCCTCGACCAGCGTATGCGGGTCATGTCGCATGATTTCCCGGTCTTTGCAGGTACCAGGTTCTGATTCATCCGCATTGACGACCAGATAATGTGGACGCCCGTCGGATTCCTTCGGCATAAAGGACCATTTCAAACCGGTCGGGAAGCCTGCGCCCCCGCGCCCTCGCAATCCCGAGGCCTTGATATCATTTATGATTCCATCGCGTCCCTTAGCGAGAAGATCAGCGGTCTTATCCCATTGGCCGCGCGCCATGGCGCCTTTGAGGCCCCAATCATGGAAGCCGTGTATGTTCGTGAAGATCCGATCCTTGTCTTCGAGCAAATGGATCATTCAGAGGTCTCCTCATTGGAGCTTGTTCCAGCAAGATCAGCCGCTTGGTCAATCCACTTTTCGCGGTCGATCCGCCCCGGGAAATTCAAAAGCGTTTGAACATAGAGCACTTCAGGTCGCCCCCATTTTGCGATCTGATCGAAATGAAAAATCCCAAGGCCGTTCAGCCGTTTTTCGTTGACCGGTCCGATCCCTTTCACGCGCTTCAGATCGTCGGCACCGGATTTCCTCGGCGCTTTAAGACCACGCGGTTTTTTGCCGACAGCTGATGCCTTATCTTCCGGACTTGCGCCTTCGCCAAGGGCTGCCAGTTTAGCGGCGACGGCTGTTTCTTCATCGTCATTGGAAGCATCCACCACAGGAGCGGTTTCTTTGGGCTTCTCAGCCTTGGCTTTAGCGGGTTTTGCCGGTTCTTTGGTTTCAGTTTTTTCAGCCGGTTTTGGCGATTCTTTTGCAACATTCGCGGCAGCGGGTTTCGCGGTCACCTTTTTGGCTGATCCGTTCGCGGCTTTCAGAGACGCCGGATCGAAAGGAGCCAGGCCGAATGCGCTGGCTTCGCGGGCAATCTGGTCAGCCGAGCCAGCCATCACATAGGATTCGATATAAGAGTCGACCTGAGGCCCGTAATCCATCGCGTCTTCAAAGAGTTGGGTACGCCCACCCTCTGCGACAGATAGATGGCGGCCTGTCTGCGGTCCGGGTTTCACCGCTTGCCCATTATCAATTGCATCAAGGAGTGCTTCGAATGTCTCAGGCGTGAGATCCTCGAACGTATCCTTGAAGATCTGAACCATCGGCGCGTTGACACAGGCACCGAGGCATTCGACCTCCTCCCATGACATGCGACCATCAGCAGTCACTGTATGCTGTTGCTCGGAAATCCGTTTCTTACAGATCTTTATGATGTCTTCTGATCCACGAAGCATGCATGGCGTTGTCCCACATACCTGAATATGCGCCACCGAGCCGACCGGCTTCAACTGGAACATTGTATAGAAGGTCGCGACCTCCATCACCCGGATGAACGGCATATCGAGCATGTCGGCGATGTAGCGCATTGCAGGCTCAGGCAACCATCCATCGTGCTGTTCCTGTGCCCGCCATAGAAGAGGGATCACAGCAGAGGCCTGCTTACCTTCAGGATATTTCTCTAATTGATTTTTCGCCCAGGCAAGATTGGCTTCGTCAAAGACGAAGCTCTCCGGTTGTTCCTCGGCAATGCGGCGAACGGCCATCAGCGGTCGACCTCCCCGAAAACGATATCTAGTGAACCAAGAACGGCGGAGACATCGGCAAGCATGTGCCCACGGCACAAAAAGTCCATCGCCTGGAGGTGAGCGAAGCCCGGTGCTCTGATTTTGCACCGGTAGGGTTTGTTCGAACCGTCCGAGACGAGATAAACCCCGAATTCACCCTTCGGTGCTTCGACGGCGGCGTAAACGTCACCCTCCGGTACCCGGAAGCCCTCAGTATAAAGTTTGAAATGATGGATCAGACTTTCCATTGACCGTTTCATTTCCGGACGTTTGGGCGGCACGATTTTCCCGTCGGTCGAGGAAATCGGTGTCTTGCCTTTTGGCCCCATCAGAAGCTCAACACACTGCTTCATGATTTTTACGGATTCGCGCATTTCTTCCATGCGGATCAGGTATCTATCGTAACAATCGCCGTTTTTACCGATTGGAATGTCAAAATCCATATCGGCGTAACACTCGTAGGGTTGCGCTTTGCGCAAATCCCAGGCAGCTCCCGATCCGCGGACCATCACGCCGGAAAAGCCCCAGGCCCAGGCATCGGATAAGTCCACGACACCAATATCGACGTTGCGCTGTTTGAAGATCCGATTGTCGGTGAGAAGGCCTTCGATGTCATCGCAGACCTCAAGAAACGGGTCGCACCAGGCCGCTATGTCCTCAAGAAGTTCTGGCGGGAGATCCTGATGCACACCGCCCGGACGCACATACGCGGAATGCATACGTGCCCCTGAAGCCCGTTCGTAGAAGATCATCAGCTTTTCGCGTTCTTCAAAGCCCCAGAGCGGCGGAGTTAGCGCGCCGACATCCATCGCTTGCGTTGTCACGTTCAACAAATGCGAAAGGATCCGACCGATTTCCGAATAAAGAACCCGGATGAGTTGCCCACGATAGGGGACGGTAATGCCAATAAGCTTTTCAACGGCAAGCGCGAAGGCATGCTCCTGGTTCATCGGTGCGACGTAATCAAGCCTGTCGAAATATGGCACGGCCTGGAGATAGGTCTTGGTTTCAATCAGCTTTTCAGTACCGCGATGCAAGAGACCGATATGTGGATCGACCCGCTCGACAACTTCGCCGTCGAGTTCAAGCACCAATCGCAACACACCATGGGCAGCAGGATGCTGGGGGCCGAAGTTGATATTGAAGTTTCTGACCTGCGCTTCAGCCATCTACTTGTCTCCCGGCCTTCTCTTGGGTGCGAACATCAAGGGCTCATACATATTCAAGATGGGGATCGCTAAGGTTGCTTTCACTGGTCGCCCCGTCATCACTAATGGCTCGCCTTCTCGTCGCCGGGCAACTCGTACTCGGTCCCTTCCCATGGGGAGGCGAAATCAAAGTTGCGGAACTCCTGTGCGAGCTTCACAGGTTCGTAGACGACGCGTTTGACTTCGTCGTCATAGCGCACTTCAACGAAGCCGGTGGTCGGAAAATCCTTGCGAAGCGGGTGCCCCTCAAAACCGTAATCGGTGAGAAGACGCCGCAAATCCGGGTGTCCGGAAAACAGGATCCCGTAAAGATCGTATGCTTCGCGCTCAAACCAATCGGCACCTGGAAAAATCTCGGTCGCCGATGGCACAAGCATGTCTTCATCTGCCTGAACTTTCACTCGCACACGCATATTCTGCCTTGGTGACAGGAGATGATAAACGACATCAAATCGGCGTTTTCGACCAGGCCAATCAACGCCGCAAATATCAACGAGATTGACGAAAGTGGACTGACCGTCGTCGCGGAGGAACCTCAAAACATCGATTAATGCAGAAGCCGCAACGGTAACAGTCAATTCGTCATAGGCGATCACAACTTCATCCACCGCGCCGCCAAGCTCGGATGTCAAGTAGTCTGCGTAATCCGCAAGGCTGTTTTCTTCTTCTGCCGCCATCTTTCCCCCGACCGCCTTAAGCCCGCGTCGTCTGTTTCGTCGCCGCTGCGCCGTCCGGTATTTGCCTTCCGGGCCCGGCATCAGCTTTCATTGTGTTTAGACAGGCGTGTCGAACAGCCACCCATCGAGAATTTCTATCGCTCAATCGTGCCCGTCCGACGAATTTTCTTTTGAAGAAGAAGGACACCGTAAAGCAGTGCCTCAGCCGTCGGTGGACAACCCGGCACATATATATCGACTGGAACCACTCGGTCACATCCCCGAACGACGGAGTATGAATAGTGATAGTACCCGCCCCCGTTCGCGCAGGAACCCATTGAAATTACGTATCTTGGTTCCGGCATCTGGTCATAGACCTTCCGCAGTGCGGGCGCCATCTTGTTGGTAAGCGTGCCAGCGACGATCATAACGTCTGATTGGCGCGGTGAGGCGCGCGGAGCAAAGCCGAACCGCTCGGCATCATAGCGCGGCATCGACATCTGCATCATCTCAACCGCGCAACAGGCAAGCCCGAACGTCATCCACATCAATGACCCGGTGCGCGCCCAGTTGATCAGGTCATCTGTCGACGTAACCAGGAAACCTTTATCCGCAAGCTCGTTGTCGATCTCGACAAAGAACGGATCATCTGCTCCGACCGGTTGACCTGTCTTAGAATCGACAAGTCCTTTCGGTGCATCTGCAATCAACGGTGAAGATTGTGACGATGCCATTTCTTAATCCCACTCAAGCGCGCCCTTCTTCCACTCATAGATAAAGCCGACGGTCAAAACGCCGAGAAATATCATCATCGACCAGAAGCCGAACCATCCGAGTTCACCAAAAGCGACTGCCCAGGGGAACAAGAACGCGACTTCAAGATCGAAAATAATGAAGAGAATGGCAACGAGGTAAAACCGCACGTCGAACTTCATGCGGGCGTCATCGAATGCGTTAAAGCCGCATTCGTAGGCTGAGAGTTTTTCACTGTCCGGCGCTTTATAGGCAACAACGAATGGAGCGATCAGCAAAGCAAGGCCAATAGCGAGGCACAAACCGATAAAGATGATGATCGGAAGGTATTCGCTTAAGAGTGCGTCCATGTCCCGCTCCCGTTTTCTAAAGAAAGCCGGGCGATGCAAGTGTCAGTTTGGCGCGATGTGCGCCCAAAGCCCCGACTCTCTATATCCTTGCAATGCTTGGCTTATCGTCTCGCTCACCCGGGCGCAAGTGGACCTTTTGACAAAAACCGATCAACTTCTGGCTTACCATCGAAGAACAGCTGAAACAGAGTGGCAGTTAAGTCACTGTTTTTTAGATTTTTTCTTGACGCAAATACCAGCTACCGAGCGAACTTAGTCAGGCGAGCAAGCGCAAAGCGCCATGATGCCGCGTCAAAGTGCACCACAAAATGACCGGAAAACAGATTTTAGCCGCACAGCAGCCGTCTTTTCGTGCTAATTTCGCCACAAGTGTGTGGGCCTGGGGAGACCTGGTAACTCTAACCCGCGAGCTGAAGCTGGCTCGCAGGAACAGTGTGCCTAATCGGCCGCGTTACAAGGTAACGTGCCGACCGGAAACCCGATTAAAATCATACACTTCGCTTTTCCATTTCTGGATTTGGAAATGGTTCAGCCTGAAAGAATCCGTTCGGTGTGTTCTGTAGACGCGGACATGCTCGGCAAAACGTTAAAATATCAGGACGTTGAAAACGTTCTGAATGGGTTGAGGTTTTAGAATGAAAAGACGCTTTGGCATTTCACCGCTCTTCTCAAAAGAAGCCGAGGATGGCGAGAACCAGGAAACGTCTCAGGTAACGACAGAGGACAACATCCTCGATTACGAGGACGAATTCGCCCAGGAGTTCGATCAGAACATGGCTCGGAATTTGGCGTCTTTTGACGCTGAACAGGACGAGCGGATCATCGATGCCGACAAAGCGGCAAAGAAAGTTAGCGAACTCAGCGGTAAAGCGGACGAATTCACACGTCTGTCTTCGGAAGTCGCCCTCGCAATCGGTTCCCTCGCGAAATATGTCGAAGGATCAAAAGGCGATATCAAGCAGCGCTACCAGACCGCCAAGGAGAATGAAGAACTCCGCCTGCAAGCCCTGCAACTGACATCCTCACTCAATCAGATGCAACGCGATCTTGATGCCTCAAAACATGAGATTGCAACCTTGCGCAAGAACGGCGAGGAAGTGCAGCGCGCGCTTAAAGACGCACGCGACTCGATTTATGCGATGCGCAATTCCAATAAGAAGACGGCTGATCATTTCCGCCTGACAATGACCGAGAACTCGGAGCTTAAGGAGGATCTCAGTCTCCTCCAGGACGCGCATGACGCATTGCAGGCGAAATTTGAAGCGAGCGATACACAGCGCGCGCAGCTTAAGAACGACAATGAATCCGTCATGAAGGAGCTTTTCGAATCTCAAGGCCTGATCGAGGAAAAAGACGCTGCGCTCATGGCCCAACACGAGAAAAACAAGACGCTGACGTCTGAACTCGGGACAATTAATCGTCGGGTGATGGAACTTCAGGATGAGAAGATCACGCTGGAATCACGCCTCGATAGCGCTCGCGAAGAACTCGGAACGTTAAAACGCACATCTGAACTGGACCAGCGCAAGCACGATAACGAAATATATTCACTGCGCTCTGAGATCGACAACATCTCCTCTCAATGGCGCCTTGCCAAAGGCTCCATCAAGGAAGTCTCGACGGAAGCCCGTGCTCTGAGAGAACGGGAGCGTATTTCCAAGCAACGGCTTCTGGAGCTTGAGCACGAATTGCAGGAAGCTCAGAACATGCGCGAGAAGTATCAGGATCAGGTCCGCGAAAAGAGCGCACGCATCAGAGAACTGAACCTGCAATATGAAACGGTTCTGATCGAACTGAAGCAGGAGCAAGCCCAGACATCCGAATTGAGCCGCTCGGTAAAACGCTTGAGCGAAGATCAGGAAAGCACGCAAAGCTTGCGCATCAAATACGAAGCGGCCGTCGAACAGGTGAAAGAGCTGAAAATGCTGATCAGCGCTTATCAATTGAGCGATGAGAAATCCGCGTCAGTGGATCTGCCAGACAGTGGCGATTCTGAAGCGGTAGAGGGTAACCAGCGCCTGCAACTTGTGACAGACAACGGCAAAGACGCTGAATAGTCCCGATAGAGACTGGGTATAGGAGGGATTACCAGGCGTCGCCTCCCCGGTCGGACGCGTTGATACACGCCTCCCTTTTAGACCGAGCGCGACGAACCGGTTCCTCGTGCAGGGCCGTTGCCTGTGAGAACGCACCAGCGCGCTGTGACCAGTCCAATACCCCAATTGCGGGACAAAGAATGATCAAAAGTCGCACGCGTACGGCTGACATGCGACTTTTCCAGACAAATCGGAAAAGTGTTAGACAGCTAAGTTGTTGGGATTGTTACACGAAGTGGCGCGAGTGACGGGGCTCGAACCCGCGACCTCCGGCGTGACAGGCCGGCACTCTAACCAACTGAGCTACACCCGCGCATTTCGTGATTTCACGCACCAAGTTGACGCGTTCGGATGAGTTAAGGGAACACCACGCCCCTGTCAAGCAAGGAAGCCATGTCCACATGGTTTTTTGCAGAAGCAAGAAAACGCGCAAACGACGCACTCTACTTGTCCCCAATCACGACGGTAATGATACTGCCGCAGTGAATCGGTACCACCGTTTCATTCGGTGGCGCTCTGAGAATATCTCTTTATTCGAAGGAGAAGAATGGTGGGCGGTGAGAGGCTCGAACTCCCGACCCTTTCGGTGTAAACGAAATGCTCTACCAACTGAGCTAACCGCCCTTGCTTCGCGCCCCATACATGCTTCAGCGCGA
>JBCDCZ010000080.1:0-16150 GCA_039180865.1 Pseudomonadota bacterium
TCAATTGGCCGATGATTGTGCCGCCCGACTCGGCTTTCCAATCCCAAACGCGTTCGAGAAACGCTTCCCGTCCAAGATCACGCCGCTTTTCGCCTTTGTCGGCCAATTGCCGTTCAACAACCATCTGGGTTGCGATGCCCGCGTGATCGGTTCCAGCCTGCCAGAGAACATCCCGTCCCCGCATGCGTTCAAACCGAACAAGAATGTCCTGAAGCGTATTGTTCAGCGCGTGCCCCATGTGCAGCGAACCCGTCACATTTGGGGGCGGAATCACGATGCAATAAGGATCGCTTCCCGGTGTCGCGCCGACGCCTGCCTCGAAGGCTCCCGTCTTTTCCCAGTCGTTGTAGATTCGCGGTTCGACGCTCGCCGCATCGTAGGTTTTATCAAGCATGAAGGTTGTCGTCCTGGCGGTAAACGCATCACAGCCGCATGGGAGCTGTATGAGCGGGACATACCGCGCGAAACTGAAACGAGCAAGCCCTAGAGGGTGCTGTGCGGCCTTTATGCTTGATCATGGTTTTTCGCGAGGAGAAGACCGCTGATGAGACGCTATGCTGGGGAGGGATCAGCCGCGCATCCGTTCTATTTCCGCTTTGACCATGCGTTCAACCATCGGAGGAAGGTTTTCATCCAGCCATGCCTTCAACATTGGACGCATCATCTCACTCATAAGGTCTTCGATGGTGGTCGAGCGCGAAACCGTCATTGCTGAAGACAGCGCGCCGAAACTTTGGCGAACTGATGCCGATGCTGCATCCGACATCAATGCGCTTGCCGCATCGGATGGAAGGTCTTCAGGAATCACCGTCGCTGCTGGTTGTGGCGGTGCTGCGCTCGGCGTTTCATTGGCCACCTCTACGGTGATCTCATCCGGCATATCGTCAAGGTCGGCACCATCGAACGAGATATCGTCATCGATGTCCGGCGCCGCAGGAACCGGTTCGTCGTTCGTGAGCGTCAGAACATCATCATCTTCGTCTTCATCAGCCTCGTCTTCCGATCCGGATGCCTCATCAAACAGCGCGTCTATGTCATCGACGGCCATTCCGGCATCATCATCATCGTCAATGTTATCAAAGGCTGCATCAATCGCTGCCTGGTCGTTCGCAGGTTCACCGGAATCGACACTTTCCGTGTCACTTTCTGGCGCTTTGTTGTCATCATCGGCGATAATCTGGCGAATGGAGGCGAGAATGTCCTCCATACTTGGTTCTTTGGAAGCCTTTGCACTCGCCATAGTTCTCTCCGCTTACCCCTCGCGCCACCAGCGAGACCTATAACTGATTCGCCCACGTGACGTCTGACACAAGAGTGGCCAGCCACCCTTGTGAGGACAAGGCTGTACAGTGCTTTTTCCCAGATTATGTGTGGTTTTGTTGGATAGCACCCAAGATAGAGGCTTGTTACTTGCCGGAGGGGGTCCGTAAACCGAACCAGCGGTCGACAACTTTCTCGTAGTGAAACGATGGTGGTTCAACAATGCTGGCGCTTGCGATGGAGATGCGTTCGCCAGTGAATCGGCCGATTGAGGCAAGCAAGTTGTAAGATGCAACCACGCGATCCCGAAGTGCGTTTGAAAGCGAGATCTGCGCGTCAATCAAGTTGGACTGTGCCGTCAAAACGTCCAATGTGGTTGCCTGACCGACTTTGCGTTCTTCAATCAAGCCATCCACAGCAATTTGTGAGGCGCGCACGTTTGTTCTTGCGGATTTGATCTGGGAAGTCGCGGATTCCAATGCAGCCCAAGACGAACGAACGCCCTGTTCAATGGACCGGCGGTTCTCATCGACCTGAATGCGCAACTGACCGACTGTTTCTTTGGCCTGGCGGATTGTTGAAAAACGGGAACCACCGAGAAATATCGGGACGGTCACATCGGCCGTGACCTGTGCGCTGTCAGAGTTGGTATCGATCACCCCGCTTTGAAAACTTCGTTGGTAGGATCCATTCAATGTCACACTTGGAAGAAGCGTGCCTTCAGATGACCTGACATTAAATTGTCCCGCATCGACACTGTGCTGCGCCGACCGGATCAACGGATGCTCGCGCTGGGAAATCTTGATCGCATCATTCAACGTAGATGGAAGACCCGGGGCTGAGACGGGTTTCGATGACAGGGACGTCGGTTGATGTCCTATAACTTCGCGATAAGACGCTTCGCTTGTGCGCAGATCAGCTTGCGCACCAGCGAGAGCCGAGAGCGCCGCGGCAAGGTCGGCTTCCGCCAATGCGACGTCCGTGCGCGTGCCCTCACCCACTTCTGCCTGTGCCCGTGCGGCGCGGACCTGCTCTTGAGAGAACTGAACGTCGCGCTCCTGGAGTTTTACAATTTCCCGGTCCCTGAGAACGTCGGAATAGGCTGTTACAGCGAGGACGAGAACAGATTGCTCAGTGTTGCGCAGCCCCTCCAGGCCAGCTTTCACATTCGCTTTCGCCGAGCGGATGTCATTTGAAACCTGGAAGCCATTGAAGATGTTCTGTTGAAATGACCCACCTACGCTTCCAAGCACGACGTCATTGTTGGTGCCGGCGGAAAAGCCCGCAGTATTGAATGTCCTACTGGTCTCAGTTCCCAACTGCCCTGTGGCCGTCAATGAAGGTCGGCGAGCCGACTTTGCGATGCCGACACTCTCATTGGTTGCACGCTGACCTGCACGCGCTGCGTTCAAAGTCGGATTGTTTTTGTAAGCGGCAGATAAAGCGCTTTTCAAAGTCTCGGCGGACACCGGCGATGCAACCATTATTGCAAGCGCTGAGGCAGCGGCCAGAACTGTCTTAGCGGTAGTTCTCATTAAAGGCCCCAACAAAGTGTCTCAAATCCAAGGATGACCGTCATTTCTCGGTTTACGAATCGTTTGGTAATCACGCTATGCCCTCCGGCGTTAACGCCACACTAACGATTGTGGCGCGCAGCGACACGACCGCAGCTATACATAGAGTGTGTCAAAATTTGCACCGTGGACTGAGAGGCTAAGGCAAAAAACGGTCTGATGCTGCCAATTGGCAACAGGTTTTTCGCACTTTTCCAATGTGGAAGTGTCGCTTCGGTTTGGTACCGATCAGACCCGTGGGCATGGAACGCAATGGAAACCAAAACTTGAGCGATTCGGGCGTTTGCGTGGTTAAAACACGAAGCCTGCTTCTTTCTCGAACCCGGGCAGTAGAGCGGCGCTGATATTACCTCGGCGAACATGCGAAATGTCCTCGCCCTTTTTGGTGATAACCACAACGTGGGCGGACAGACCGGTTCCCAAGATTGTGACCAGCCGTCCGCCGTCCCGCAGTTGATCGCACAGCGCGAGGGGCGCTTCTTCAACGGCACCTTCAATGAGAATCACATCGAAAGGCGCTTCTTTGGCATTTCCGGCTTTATGATCGGAATTGAGGACCGCGACGTTGTCGATCTCAAGCGCCGCCAACGCTTCGTTCGCCTGCTCAACCAGTTGTTCGCTTTGATCGATGCCAACAACGCTGTCTGCAAGGCTTGCCATCAAAGCGACTCCATAGCCGGATCCGCTGCCGATGCACAGGACCACATCGTTATGTCCGATCTTGGCGGCATCAAGGAGTTTTGCGTAGGTAACAGGTTGAAAGAGGTATCTGTCTTTATCGCTGTCGGTCGCCGAGAGCGCGATGTCGGCATCACTGTAGGCAATCGCTTTCTTGCCCTGCGGGACAAATAATTCTCTGGGCACGTTCAAAAAGGTCTCAATTAACCCCAGATCGGTAATGTCGTTTGGCCGAATCTGGTTGTCGACCATCTGCACACGCGCTTTCGAAAAATCGCCCATAATTGACCCTTTGTTCGCTCTTTCGGACCGGCATCCCTGCTTAATCATTTGGGTGGGGCGTTGGCAAGTCAGATGTCCGGACTGTGACTTTAACCATTTGCGCTTAGCAGTGAAGACGAAAGCATAAAACGCTTGTTTCAGGGCGCGAAACTCTGTACGAAGCGGTGCCTCAGGGCCTCATGGCGGAGTGGTGACGCAGCGGATTGCAAATCCGTTTACCCCGGTTCGATTCCGGGTGAGGCCTCCATTTTCTCCCGGATTTTCACGACACTTCGATGCGGCTTCGTCCCCCCTGTGGTCAGCGGATACTTGTCGTATACAAAGGCGGGATGTGGCGGCGGCCAACGCCTACAGCCGGTTTTCCTTGCGAGATCTGTTGGATAATGTCAGTTGTAGTGACTATCTAGCAAGGTGCGCTAGCGGCATCTGGCACCGCTCGTGGTTTGGGAGGACCCATCAAATGGCGACAATCATCGACAAAAACCATCGTCCATTCTACGAGGGCGAGCCGGTAGAACCGATGACGTTCCCTTTGCGCGAGACAAGCCCTGACACTCCTGATTTGATCGATCCGTTTCAGCGCGCGATTACATATTTGCGTGTGTCTGTGACAGATCGTTGCGATTTTCGGTGCACCTATTGCATGTCCGAGAATATGACGTTCTTGCCCAAAAGGGACGTTCTGAGTCTCGAAGAACTCGATCGTCTTTGCACGGCCTTTGTCGACAAGGGTGTCAAAAAGCTGCGGCTTACGGGCGGCGAGCCATTGGTGCGAAAAGGGATTATGATCCTGATCCGCAATCTTTCCCGTCATCTTGTCAGCGGGGAACTCGAAGAGCTCACGCTGACGACGAATGGATCCCAACTCCCGAAATTCGCTGATGAAATGGCCGATCTCGGCATTCGCCGCGTGAACGTTTCCATGGATACTATGAATGCGGAGAAGTTCCGCAAGATTACGCGTTGGGGTGACCTTGATCAGGTCATGAAAGGAATTGAGGCCGCCAACAAAGCCGGAATTTCGGTCAAAATCAACGCAGTCGCGCTGAAAGGCGTCAACGACACGGAAGTCGCCGACATGCTCCGTTGGGCGCATGGTGAAGGACACGACCTGACGCTCATCGAAACCATGCCGCTTGGTGAGATCGATGAAGACCGCACCGATCAATATCTGCCGCTGACAAAGGTGCGCGCGGATTTGTCCGAGCACTTCACCCTCACCGACATCCCTTATAAGACCGGCGGACCCGCTCGTTACGTCAAAGTGGAAGAAACCGGAGGGCGGCTCGGTTTCATCACGCCAATGACCCATAATTTCTGTGAAAGCTGCAATCGCGTGCGGGTCACCTGCACGGGGACACTTTATATGTGCCTCGGCCAAGAAGATGCGGCCGATCTGCGGGCACCGATGCGGCTTGGTGATGACAACGATCCCTTGTATTCGGCAATCGACGAAGCAATCGGAAGAAAGCCCAAAGGGCACGATTTCATCATCGACCGTCGTCGTAAAAAACCTTCTGTTAGCCGCCATATGAGTATGACCGGCGGCTGATCAGCTAATTTTGAAAGTCCATATCCTCCACAATGGTGTCCGCCAATCTCAAGGGTGGGCTCTTCATGGCGCTTGCCATGGCGGCCTTTACCTTCAACGATGCGCTTGTAAAACTTCTCGCGCTTGAACATCCGCTGTTTCAGGTGATCTTCTTGCGCGGTCTTCTGACAACGCTCGTTTTTGGCATCATAGTTGTCGTTTTTTTCAGAAATCATGTGCTTCCGCATCTTCCAAAACCAATCGTCTGGATCAGGGCTTTTTGTGAAGTCGGTGCAACGGTTTTCTTTCTGACCGGGCTCACCTATCTGCCGATCGCCAACACGGCCGCGATATTGTCCGCGCTTCCACTCGTCGTCACGATGGGCGATGCGCTTTTCTTCCGCGCGCCGGTTGGCTGGCGGCGATGGTCGGCCATATTGGTGGGATTTTTCGGTGTCCTGATTGTTATCAGGCCGGGTTTTGAGGGGTTCAGCGTCTATTCGCTTTTGATCGTCGTATGCGTGATCTTTGCGGCTGCGCGCGATCTTGTCACGAAGGTTGCGCCAGCTGACCTTCCCTCGCCTGTCTTTGCCCTTGTCACATCTATTGCCATTTCGGCGACCGGTGCCGTCGGCAGTGCCTTTTCCTTTGAACCCTTGACGTTTTCGATGATCGATCTCGTCTACCTGAGCATCGCAGCGCTTTTTCTCGTCGGCGCCTACTACTTCATAATTGAGGCAATGCGCCACGGAGAGGTCGCCGCGGTTGCGCCTTATCGCTATACCAATCTCATTTGGGCGGTGCTGATCGGCGTGCTCGTGTTTGGAGATCCAGTCGAATGGCAAATGGTGGTTGGGTCTCTCATTATTGTTGCGACCGGAATCTTTACATTCTATCGGGAACGCAAACGGGCCTTTGCAACGTCAGAAGGCGGACAGGAAACATGACCACCGTTCTTGGGAGATGGGTTTGGTAAGCGCGGGCGGCAGCGCGGGCGGCAGCGCGGTCGAGCAGCGGGGCAAGCCCTCTGTCGCGATCCTTGTTCTAATCTCCATGGTGGCACCCGCGGGGATCAACATCATTGCGCCGTCTATGCCCGCTTTCGTCTCGGTATTCGACACCGATTATGCGACCGTACAGCTCACACTATCGCTTTTCCTGTTCGCGATCGCTTGTGCGCAAATCATTATCGGGCCTTTGTCGGACTATTTCGGCCGCCGCAAAGTCGTTCTCTACGGTATGGGGCTCTCCTGCTTTGGAAGCGTGATCTGTATTGCGGCGCCAACCATTGAAATCTTCATTTTTGGCCGATTGATACAGGGTGCGGGTGCATGCACCGGAATTGTTCTCGCGCGCGCCATCGTACGTGATCTCTATGAGCGCGAAAAAGCTGCGAGCATGATCGGCTATGTCACGATGGCAATGACAATCGCGCCCTTGATTGTCCCCTATGTCGGCGGTGTTCTTCAGGAGGAGGTCGCATGGTGGGGCAGTTCGGCGTTTATGTTGCTGTTTGCTCTTGCCGTTTTTGTCATTGCCTATTTTGACCTCCACGAAACCAATCCCCATTTGGGACGGGTAACGTCAGCGAAATCCCTTGCTCGCGATTATTCGGAGCTGTTGCGGAGTTCGTCATTCCTCCTTTACGCCGGTGTCGGCGCTTTTGCCTCCTGCATCTACTTCTGCTTCATGGGTAGCGCGCCCCTTTTGTCGAGTGCGTTGTTCGGGTTGTCTCCCACAGATTATGGACTCCTCTTCATTTTCGTCGCTGCCGGGTATGGGGCAGGCAATTATCTTTCCGGACGGTTTGCACAGATTGTAGGAACAACAACGATGATCGCAGGCGGCTGCCTGCTGAGCGTCCTATCCGTCGCGGCTATGATGGCGCTTTTTGCAATGCTTCCCCCTCACCCGCTCTTTCTATTTGCACCGATGTTCGTGGCGTCTGCCGCAAACGGGATCACGCTTCCCTCTGCGATCGCCGGGGCTGTTAGTGTCCGGCCTGAGATTGCAGGCGCGGCATCAGGGTTCACGGGGTTTTTCCAGATCGGGTCCGGAGCAGTAGCCGCGACCTTTACCGGTTTTATCCTCGACCAGTGGCTCTCAATCTGGCCTGTTCTCATCATTATGATGCTGGCTACGATCCTTTCGCTCGTGACGGCCCTTGCAATTGCCGTGAAAACCGACGATCACTGAAAGCCACGTAAAAACACTCAATTGCGAAGACGGGGGAGCTCTTGAGCGGCGATTACCTGATAAAGCCGGATCCTGATAATCCAGGGCTATCTACGCCAGTTACCGGCATTGATCAAACCGGAGAACGTGTCGAACTGAATGTCGTCACTGAGCGCCCTTTGACGCTTTATCTGAATTCGCAGGAAATCGTGACAATGATGACGATCGGCGATCACCCGGATCTGCTCGCCATCGGATATCTCAAGAACCAGAACATGCTCAAACCCGGCGACGAGATCACGGATGTCGAATACGATGATGATCTCGGTGTTGTTGTTGTGCGAACACAATCAGAGACGAACTTTGAGGAAAAACTGAAAAAGAAGACCAGGACGTCAGGTTGCGCTCAGGGGACGGTTTTCGGCGATCTCATGGAAAGCCTCGACGGTATCAGCCTTCCGCAAGACGCAGTGCTCCGGACAAGCTGGCTTGCGCGCCTTACGAAGACAATCAACACGACGCCGTCTCTCTATCTGACCGCAGGAGCGATCCACGGTTGTGTTCTGTGCGAGGAAGACCAAGCGCTCGTCTATATGGAAGATGTCGGACGACATAATGCAGTCGACAAGATCGCGGGTTTTATGCATCGCGGGGACGTCGATCCTTCCAACAAGATCTTTTACACGACCGGCCGTCTGACCTCTGAGATGGTCATCAAGACCGTTATGATGGGGATCCCGATCCTTGTCTCCCGCTCCGGTTTCACCGCATGGGGAGTGGAGCTTGCGCGGCAGGCCGGCCTCACTCTTATAGGCCGGGCTCGCGGAAAACGGTTTGTGGTTCTATCGGGCGATGACCGTCTCATTTTCGACGACGACGGCTCTGACGAGTTAAGTGCGGAGGAAGACGCCCGTGCTAGCCGCAAGGGTGCGCGGTTGGCGGAGGAAGTCCGGTGACGCAGCCAGCAAAGAGTGTCGTCCTCGGCGTTGTTCTCGCTGGCGGGCAGTCGCGGCGTATGGGAGAAGTGGGAAAAGGGGATAAAGCTCTCATGCCGCTCGACGGCAAGCCGCTTCTGGCGCATGCGCTGGAAAGGCTTGATGCGGTGGTTGATCGCGTCGTGATCAACGCGAACGGTGATCCATCACGCTTTGCCGCCTTCGACCGGCCAGTTATCGCTGACACGATTCCCGGCTATGCAGGACCGCTTGCGGGTGTCCTTGCCGCTATGCACCACGCACAGACGCTTGAGCCGAAACCCGATTATGTTTTAAGCGTTGCCGGCGATACACCGTTTTTTCCGAAAGATCTGGTCGATGCCATGGTAACGGCATCCGGCAAAGGTGAGATCGTGCTTGCTGAATCGGACGGACGCCGCCATCCGGTCTTTGGTCTATGGCCGGTTCGGCTTAGTGATGATCTTGATGCCTGGCTTCGCGATCAGGAAAACCGAAAGGTCCTCGCCTGGGTTGGTCGACATGACTGGACAACCTGCCAATTCGAACCGGTCGAGGTTGGCCAATCGACATTGGATCCGTTTTTCAATATCAACACGCCGGAGGATTTTGCCTTCGCAGAAGGCTTAATGGAGGAAACCGTCTAGATGGCAGAACAACGCCTCTTCGGGGTGACCGGTTGGAAAAATTCCGGAAAAACGACGCTTGTTTGTGAGATCGTCGCGGAACTTTCTCGTCGAGGATTTCGCGTGTCTACACTCAAACACGCCCACAAGACGTTCGATATCGACCATGAGGGGCGGGACAGCTACCGGCACCGCGAGGCCGGTGCCAGTGAAGTCGCCGTTATCTCCCAGAACCGCTGGGCCCTTGTTCATGAGCTTCGTCAGGAGCCTGAGCCACCCTTACAGGAGATTCTTGAGAAGCTCTCCCCGGTCGATCTCGTCATCATCGAAGGCTTCAAACGCGAACCACACCCGAAGATTGAATGCCGCAGGGTTGATGCACGGTCGCATGAAGAGATCGCCGCGAGCGATCCTTCTATCGTAGCCCTTGCAACCGATCACCCGGTGGAAAGCACCCTGCCCCATTTCGACATCAACGACATTTCCTCGATTGCCGACTTCGTCCTCGATCACACCGGGTTGCGTCGAAAAACGGTGTCTGAAAAGGCGTCATAATGACTTCGTCAGCCGAGCCGGCAGATAGATTGAACGATTGTTTTCTGCACGATAAGGACCGCCTTCGTCACCAAGAGGCGCTTTCCATCCTGAAGGAAGGCCTTGCGCCCCTGGGGCGAACCGAAACGGTCCCGCTTTCAAACGCGACCGGTCGGATTATTGCCGAGGCGATTTCGGCACCAAGAGATGTCCCCCTCACTGATAACGCGGCAGTTGATGGCTACGCGTTCGCGCATAGCTCGCTGGGCGATCAACCAACAATCCTTCCGGTCGTAGAACGTATTGTTGCTGGTGAAACCAGTTCGATCGCACTCTCTCCCGGAAATGCTGCAAGGATCTTTACTGGCGCGTCAATGCCTTCGGGTGCGGATACCGTCGCAATGCAGGAGGACTGCAAAAAGACCTCGGACGGATCCGGCGTCGTCATTCCCTCAGCGTTAAAAAAAGGCGCGAACTGCCGCAAAGCCGGTGAAGATGTCAAAGAAGGCACTCCCCTCTTTGCGTCGGGTTCGCTCATCAGACCACAGGACATTGCCGCTCTTGCATCACTCGGCAAAGATCAGGTCAGTGTTCATGAGAAGGTCCGCGTCGCTGCTCTGTCGACTGGCGACGAACTTGTTCCACCCGGCGCGCCAATCAGTCCTGGGCAGGTCTACAATTCAAACGGGCCGCTCCTCGAAAGCCTTCTCCATCATGTCCCGGCAAGTGTCACAGTGCGTGGTCCGGTTCAGGATGATCCTGCTGTTATCAGGGAAACGCTTCTCGATCTTGCGGCTAATCATGATCTGATCCTGACGACAGGCGGCGCCAGCCTTGGGGAAGAAGATCACATCCTTGCCGTGCTGGACGAAATTGGCGAGCGCCGGATGTGGCAGCTTGCGATCAAACCGGGCCGCCCGATGACGTTTGGCATGATCGGGAATGCCCGTTTCATTGGGCTTCCGGGTAATCCGGTCGCGGCATTCGTCTGTTATCTGCTCTACGCGCGCCCCGTCCTTTTAAGGCTTGCGGGTAAAGACTGGGATGATCCGCTTCATTTTGTCCTTCCAGCGGCGTTTTCGATGAAAAAGAAAACCGATCGCCGGGAATTTCTGAGGGGCGTGCTGACAATGCGCGACGGTGTTCTTCACGCCGGAAAATTCGGGCGCGACGGATCTGGTCTGATCACCGGGTTGCGGGAGGCGGATGGACTCATTGAAGTTGCGGAAGATGTCTCGAACATTACCGAAGGCGATCCCGTTTCCTTTGTTCCGTTTTCCTCATTCGGCATTTGATCGATTTAAAAGACCGTTGGCGCTTGCAGGCAGCGTTCTGATCTGGGAAGACCTCATACCAATTCATACCGGGCTGCTTCACAGCCCGGCCATCCAAAAGTTTCGGAGGACACAAAATGGCGAAGGTTGCATTTATTGGGCTGGGCGTAATGGGCTATCCCATGGCCGGGTATCTCGTGACAAAAGGTGGGCATGACGTCACGGTCTACAACCGCACAGCCGCGAAGGCCGAAAAATGGGCTGCAGAATATGGTGGCAACCACAAGCCCACACCGGCTGAGGCGGCCGATGGAGCTGATTTTGTTTTCACCTGTGTCGGCAATGATGACGATCTTCGCCAGGTTGTATCCGGCGAAAACGGATGCCTCCAGACAATCAAGTCCGGTGCGATCCTGATCGACAATACGACTGCGTCGGCTGGTGTTGCGCGCGAGCTATATGAAGTCTTGAAAACCAAGGGTGCCGGCTTTATCGACGCGCCGGTCTCCGGTGGACAAGCTGGCGCAGAAAATGGCGTCCTCACTGTCATGTGCGGCGGCGATACGGATGTGTTCGAAAAAGCCGAACCCGTCATCATGGCCTTTTCCCGCGCCTGCCGTCTGATGGGGCCATCGGGATCCGGTCAACTCGCTAAAATGGTCAATCAGATTTGCATCGCCGGGCTCGTTCAAGGGCTTTCGGAGGGGGTCGCCTTTGCCCAGAAAGCCGGTCTGGATACGGATGCTGTGTTCGATGTGATCTCAAAGGGGGCAGCGGGTTCCTGGCAAATGGAGAACCGTCACAAGACAATGGCGAAAGACGAGTTCGAGTTCGGATTTGCTGTGGACTGGATGCGGAAGGATCTCGGCATCTGCCTGGAGGAAGCAAACAGCAACGGGGCGCACTTGCCGGTCACCGCATTAGTTGATCAGTTCTATAGCCAGATACAAAAGCGCGGTGGCAGCCGCTATGACACATCAAGTCTCGTTATGCTCTTACGCGATTAAGCCTGTCGAACGGCTTCATGATCCCGCCTCCAAGGCGGGATTTTTTTTAAGCTCCGGTCTTTTCTGCTTTGCTCGTTTGTAAAACGATATAATTGAGAGGCAGTTCAGTCGTGTATTTGATCTGCTCCATTGCGAAGGTCGTGGAGACGTCTGAGATCCTGATATTCGATATCAGTTTTTTGTAGAACGCATCGTAGGCTGCAATATCCGGCACAACGACCCGCAGGAGGTAGTCGACCTGTCCTGCCATACGATAGAATTCGACGACTTCCGGGTATTCGCGGATCACTTCAGCAAAACGTTTCAACCACTCATCGGAATGCTCATTTGTCGTAATCGCAACAAACGCGGTAACCGACGCATTCACCTTTTCGGGATCCAGAACGGCGACGCGCTTCTTGATAACGCCATCTTCCTCCATTTTCTGAATCCGGCGCCAGCATGGTGTTGTTGAAAGCCCTACCCTTTTTCCGATCTCGGCAACGGAGATTGTTGCGTCTTCTTGCAGGATAGAAAGGATTTTTCGATCGAGGCGGTCGAGCATAGCTTGAGAAACTCCATTTCAGAAAACGGATATTTTCCTCAAATATATTCTATTTCTATTGATTTAAAAGACGATACGAGAAAGAACTTACCTCAAGCGGTCTATATCAGTCTCGCGACCTCCTTTTTCAACACCGGCAAAAGTTCGGTTTCGAACCACGGATTCTTTTTCAGCCATCCTGTGTTTCGCCAGGAGGGGTGTGGCAAAGGAAGCGTGCGCGGACGTTTGCTATCCTCCCAGAGCGTGCGCCAATCCCTGACCGTTTCAGTTAGCGACTTTTTTCGTTTTGCACCGAGGTGATAGGCTTGTGCGTACTGGCCGATCACAAGGACAAGCTCGAGTTGCGGCATAGCTGTGAATATCCGGTCATGCCAGGTTTTGCGGCACTCTCCGCGGGGTGGCAGGTCGCCGCCTTTGTTGTCAAAGCCCGGGAAACAAAAGCCCATTGGAACGATTGCCAAGCGGCCGGGATCGTAGAAGACGTCTTCGCCGATTCCCATCCACTGGCGCAGGCGATCACCGGATGGATCCGTGAAAGGACGCCCCGACTTATGAACCCGGATCCCCGGGGCCTGCCCTGCAATGCACAATCGCGCAGTCTCAGAAAGGACCACAACCGGTCGCGGCTCGTGCGGCAGCGGTGTGCGTTCCGGCGCGTCGATGCAAAGACGGCAACCCGCAATCGTATCCTGCAGATGTTTGAGTGTCCCATTCATGCTTTTGAACTCGGCCGCGCCGAAACGTCTTCATGCCAGCGTTGAAGCGCGGTCATGGTCTCTGGAATGCGGCGCTTCAAAACACGCATAAAGTCCACGCCAACCAGAAGTGTTATATCGGCGATTGAGAAAGTCTCGCCTGCGAGGAACGCATTCTCTTGAAGGTGTTGATCGAAGAGCCTTAGCATCGGATCAATCTTGTTCTGATTGGCAAGGCCCCAATCCTTGACCTGGGGCACCTCCATTTCGGACAAGGCGGGATGGGTGTGACGAAAGCCCTGCGCGACGTGAAAGAGGACCGTCGTTTCAGCCCTCCGGTTCCACATTTCAACATCCGCTTTTTGCCGTGCGCCTTTTCCGAACAGAGGTGGTTCCGGCGTGGTTTCTTCAATGTAGCGGCAAATCGCGACGCTTTCGCTTAGTGCCGTGCCATCATCGAGAATCAGAATGGGGATCCGTTGAAACGGATTAAAGGCGGTTAATTCCTGCGACCGTTGCTCGTTTTTGTTGATATCGATTTGCCTGCGTTCAAGGATGACATTCTTTTCAGCAAGAAAGATACGCACCCTACGCGGGTTAGGCGCCCGGCCGTCTTCGATCAGATACAAAGCGTGCTCCTGGCGTGTGAATTGCCATTCACAACGTAACATACAAAAAGTCTTAACCACGTTCTTCAGCGCGTTTTTAAAATTTATATCGGATTATGTCGATTATCCGGGCAAGACGACGCCTGTACGGGGCAATGCATGACGACCCAGTCGACAAACTCCAGCTCAGCGATTGAGGGCTCGCCGACCTATCGGCGTGGTCAGGCCAAGAAGGCTGCGTCTGTCGCGGTAAAGTCGACCCGGGAACAACTGACATCATCGTCGGGCGTCACGCTTGAGTTCGATAATGACATGGTCATTGCGCACGCTCGCAATTATCAAGCCGCGAGCATTGTGATCCCCACCCTCATTATGATTGCGGGCGGAATCGCAGCGCTCTGGCAGGAGTACCCGATCGTTCTTGCCTGGATTGCAGCTGCCCTTTTTACGCATGCCCTGCTTTTCATCCATAATTCCCGGTATCTCAAAACGAAGGATCGTTCACCTGGCAATGTGCGCCGGTGGCGCCGCCGGCTGATTGCAGGTGATTTTCTGACGGGAATCGTGTGGGCGAGCTATATGCTGCTGCCGTTACATACGGATGAGCCGATACAGGCGATCTTTACGTTTTCAACCATGCTGATTGTGATTGCGGTCTATTCCTTTACCGTTGCGCCGTTCCTGATCAGTGTCATCCTTGTGACCGCGCCGATTTGTGGCGCTATGATCACGAGTTTCTTCCTCTATGGCACAGAACTCCATATGGCCATGGGCGGTCTCTTCCTGGTCGCTCAACTTCTCTTCATCATGGTTGCGCGCCAGGTTCAAAACGCACTCTTGACCGTTTTTCGGGTCAAGGTGGAAAAAGACGATCTCATTCTTGATCTTGAAGAAGCGAAGGCGATTTCAGAGGAATCCCGCCGGCGGGCCGAAGAAGCAAACCTTGCCAAATCGCGATTCCTCGCAACCATGAGTCATGAGCTCAGAACTCCACTCAACGCTATTCTTGGGTTTTCGGAAATCATAAAGGGCGAAATTCTTGGTCCGGTCGATAATCCATCCTACAAGGAATACGTTACCGACATCCATTCCAGTGGGCAGCATCTCCTCAATCTGATCAACGAGATCCTCGACCTTTCGCGTATCGAAGCGGGCAAGTACAAGCTTGCCGAAGAACCGGTCAGTCTTGTGGAAGTCGTTGAAGATTGTAACGCGCTGATCCAGTTGCGCGCAAAAAGCCGCGGCGTCGAAATCGAGAACCTGACTGAAGTTGATCTCCCGCGCGTTTGGGCCGATGAGCGCGCCATCCGGCAAATCGTCCTCAACCTGCTTTCCAACGCCGTCAAATTCACGCCAAGCGGCGGCAAGGTGACCGTGACCGTTGGATGGACCGCGGGTGGCGGGCAATACATCAGTGTCGCCGACACCGGACCGGGGATTCCGAAAGATGAGATCCCGATCGTGCTCTCGCAATTCGGACAGGGATCTTCAGCGATCAAGAGTGCTGAACAGGGAACCGGACTTGGACTGCCGATTGTTCAGGCGCTCATTAACATGCATGGCGGCACCTTCGATCTAAAGTCGCGCCTTCGGGTCGGTACCCGGGTTGTTATTTCCTTGCCGAATACGCGTGTGATGAAAGCGCTCGCGCCGATCGATCCGAACCCGAAATCGGAAACCGCTCAGCCTGAGCGTCCAAATATTCGCCGCAAACCGCTTGTGGCTTAAGTCTCGGACCTATTGTCGACTTTCGCCTGCTCGAACGTTGCCATGTCTTTGTGGACTTGCGCGGCGGTCTTGACCAAGACTGCGGCAAGCGCGGCACCGCTTCCCTCCCCGAGCCTCATTCCGAGGTCAAGAAGTGGTCTTGTCCCAAGCCGTTCCAACACTGCGCCATGGGCGGGCTCAGCAGAACAATGGGCGAAGAGGCAATGATCAATGCTTCCCTGCCGGGTCTGATGAAGGAGCGCTGCCGAAGCTGTCGCAACAAAACCATCGATGAGGACCGGAACACGCTGATGACGCGCCGCAATGATTGCACCGGTCATCGCGGCGATTTCCCGCCCCCCGATTCGGCACAAAAGCGTCAGTCCATCCGATCCCGTTGTTTCCAGAGGACCGCCGATCCGTTCGACGGCCTTTCTCACACAGGTGATCTTGCGGTCAAGAGCCTCACCATCGACACCGGTTCCCGGGCCGACCCAGTCACTTGGTTCCCCGCCGTACAGGGCGTGAAACAAAATAGCCGCTATCGTCGTATTTGCGATCCCCATCTCGCCGATACACAAAAGGTCAGTTCCACCGGCGACTGCCTCCATGCCGTAGGCGATTGTCGCAGCGCAGGCCGTCTCATCGAATGCGTCTTCCTCACTCACATCCGGTGTTGGAACATCGAGTGCGAGATCGAAA